>CACYDY010000096.1 GCA_902773245.1 uncultured Ruminococcus sp. | reverse complement strand
TCAAACTTTTTCAAAAGTTTGCGGTTTCCAAAGGCAGAGCCGGTGACGGCAAAGCCTAATCCCTTTAGGGAGTCGCTGACGGAACAAAGCAGAAACGATTGACAAATTTCCCTCAGCGAAATCAAATAAACTATCAATCAAAGCGACTCTTAAAAAAATACCTTTCAGTTAAAATCAAAGCAGGCAACAGCGCAGCGAATTGCCGATCTGAGAAGAATAGAGATAAATTTTAACGCTTTCGAATATAATACTGAATAACAGCCGGGCTTACATATCTATTGTTGAAATGCAAAGCGTCGTTTCTTCAAGAACGTCGAGCAAAGCTCTGACTGTGTCGAGCGCAGTGAAGATAGCAACGTTGTTCTCAACAGCCCAGCGTCTTATGAGATAGCCGTCGTTGCTGTTCTCATGGTAAAGATCCTTAGTGTTGATGACGTAATTGATGTAGCCCGAACGGAGTGAATCAAAAATATCACCGCTGCTGTTTGAAAGCTTTTGTCTTATTCTTGTTCTGATACCGTGTTCTTTGAGGAACTTTGCGGTACCCTCGGTTGCTTCAATGTTGAAGCCGAGGTTGTAGAAACGGCGGATAAGCGGCAAAGCTTCTTCCTTGTCAACATCTGCGATAGTGGCGAATACCGTTCCGTAATTCACCATTTTTGTGCCTGATGACTGCAAAGCTTTGTACAATGCTCTTGTGAGAGTTTTGTCGTAGCCGATCGCCTCGCCGGTCGACTTCATCTCGGGAGAGAGGTAAGCGTCAAGTCCGCTGAGCTTGGAGAATGAGAAAGCAGGAGCCTTGACATACCAGCGTTCTTTTTCCTTCGGATAAACTTCGCTGATACCCTGTTCCTTCAGCGAGTGACCGAGAATTGTCAGGGTTGCGATATCCGCAAGAGAATATCCGGTTGCCTTTGAAAGGAACGGCACGGTTCTTGAAGAACGAGGATTTACTTCGATAACGTAAACGTCGTTGTTTTTGTCAACGATGAACTGAATGTTGTAAAGACCGACAATACCTATTCCAAGTCCAAGCTTTACGGTGTAGTCGATGATCACGTCTTTGACGTCCTTTGGAATGGTGAACGACGGATAAACGCTGATACTGTCGCCCGAGTGGATACCGGTTCTTTCAACGTGTTCCATGATTCCCGGAATAAAGACATCTTTTCCGTCGCAAACGGCGTCAACCTCGCACTCTTTTCCTACGATGTATTTATCAACAAGAACAGGCTTGTCCTCGTCGACCTCAACGGCAGTTTTGAGATAGTGGCGAAGCATATGCTCGTTTGCAACTATCTGCATGGCGCGTCCGCCGAGAACATAGCTTGGGCGAACCAATACCGGGTATCCGATCTCTGCGGCAGCCTTGACGCCGTCTTCGATGTTGGTAACTGCCTGACCCTTCGGCTGCGGAATTTTAAGCTCTTCCATGATTTTTTCGAACGAATCACGGTTTTCGGCTTTTTCGATAGCCTCGACATCGGTGCCGATAATTTTTACTCCGCGCTTCATGAGCGGTTCTGCAAGGTTTATGGCAGTCTGACCGCCGAGTGAAGCAATAACGCCGAGAGGCTTTTCAAGCTGTATGATATTCATAACGTCTTCAACCGTCAAAGGCTCGAAATAGAGCTTGTCGCTTGTTGTGTAGTCGGTTGAAACGGTTTCGGGGTTGTTGTTGATAATGATAGCTTCATAGCCGTTGTTTTTGATAGTCATAACGGCGTGTACCGTTGAGTAGTCGAACTCAACGCCCTGACCTATGCGAATAGGGCCCGAACCGAGAACGACAACCTTCTTTCTGTCGCTGACGATGGATTCGTTCTCCTGCTCATAAGTCGAGTAGAAATAAGGAATATACGACTCAAACTCCGAAGCGCAGGTGTCGATCATCTTGTAAACGGGGAACATATTGTTTTTGACTCTCATCTGATAAACGGCGTCCTCGTTTGTTTCCCAGAGCTTGGCGATATATTTGTCGGAAAATCCCATGCGTTTAGCCTGATAGAGTATGTTAAGATCGCTCTTGTTGTTTTTGATAACTCTCTCAAAGTCGACAATATTTTTGATCTTCTCCAGGAAGAACATATCTATTTTTGTAATATCAAAAATTTCTCTCAGATCAATTCCGTTCCAGATAAGCTCGGCAATAGCATAAATTCTGTCGTCCGTGCCCTTGCGGATATAATCAAGAAGCTCGTCGTTCGACATATCGTTGAACTTCGGCTTGTAGATGTGATAAACATCGATCTCGAGTGAACGGACAGCCTTGAGGAAGCTTTCTTCAAAGGTTCTTCCGACGCTCATTACCTCGCCGGTGGCCTTCATCTGAGTACCGAGAACATTGGAAGCGTCGGAGAATTTATCAAACGGGAATCTCGGCATTTTTGTAACAACATAGTCGAGTGTAGGCTCAAAGCTTGCCGGAGTATTGGCGATCTGAATTTCATCAAGAGTCATGCCGACAGCAATTTTTGCGGAAACTCTTGCGATAGGATAACCGCTTGCTTTTGATGCAAGTGCGGACGAACGTGAAACTCTCGGGTTTACCTCAATGAGATAGTAGTCGAACGATACCGGATCCAGCGCAAACTGAACGTTGCAGCCGCCCTCGATCTTGAGCGCGCGAATGATCTTCAAAGCGCTGTCACGAAGCATATGATATTCTTTGTTGGTAAGAGTCTGGCTCGGCGCAACAACTATCGAGTCGCCGGTGTGGATACCGACTGGGTCGAGGTTCTCCATGTTACAAATAGTAATAGCCGTATCGTTTGAGTCACGAATTACTTCATACTCGATCTCCTTGAAGCCCTTAACGCTCTTCTCAACAAGAACCTGGTGAACGGGTGAAAGCTTGAGGGCATTTTTCATGATCTCGACAAGCTCTTCGTCGTTATTTACAAAGCCGCCGCCTGTGCCGCCCAAAGTGAAAGCGGGACGAAGAACGACCGGGTAACCGATTTTGTGAGCTGCGTCAAGACCTTCTTCGATCGAGTGAGTAATGATAGAGGGGAGAACAGGCTCGCCGATCTCTTCGCAAAGCTCCTTGAAAAGCTCTCGATCCTCCGCGCGTTCTATACTCTCTACGCTTGTGCCCAAAAGCTCGACCTGACACTCGTCAAGAACGCCCTTTCTTGCAAGCTTCATGGCAAGGTTAAGACCTGTCTGACCTCCGATACCCGGAACGATGGCGTCGGGACGCTCGTATCTGAGTATCTTAGCCATATATTCAAGCGTCAGCGGTTCCATGTAAACCTTGTCTGCGATAACCGTATCTGTCATGATGGTAGCCGGGTTGGAGTTGCAAAGAACAACCTGATAACCCTCTTCACGCAGCGCAAGACAAGCCTGAGTACCCGCATAGTCAAATTCGGCAGCCTGACCGATCACGATAGGACCCGAACCGATAACCAATACTTTTTTTATATCACTTCTTTTCGCCATCTTATTTGCCCTCCTTCATAAAACCGATGAACTTTTCAAACAAATAGAAGCTGTCCTGAGGACCCGGAGCGCTTTCCGGGTGATACTGAACGCAGAAAACCTTGTCCTTGTCGCAGGAAACGCCCTCAACGGTGTCGTCGAGAATATCCATGTGAGTGATTTTCAGATCGGTATTCTTAACGCTTTCTGCGTCAACCGCATAGTTGTGGTTCATACTTGTAATTTCGATCTTTCCCGTTTCAAGATTCTTAACGGGGTGGTTTCCTCCTCTGTGACCGAATTTCAGCTTATACGTAGTTGCACCGTACGCAAGGCTGATGAGCTGATGTCCCAGGCATATTCCGAAGATCGGATAATTTCCTCTGAGCTTTTTGATAAGCTCGATGGTTTCGGGAACGTCCTCGGGATTTCCTGGGCCGTTTGAGAAAAACACACCGTCAGGATCAAGTTTTGCTATCTCCTCATAAGATGTGTTGTACGGAACTACCGTAACGTTGCAGCCAAGCTTGTTAAGGCTTCTTATGATGTTGAGCTTGATACCGCAGTCTACCGCAACAACGTCAAGCTTCGGGTGAGCAGTTCTTGAATGCCACTTTTTCTTGCAGCTGACCTTTGAAACAGCGTCTGTGGGAACGTCTGTTGTGTTCAGAATTTCCATTGCTTTTTCGTGAGGAGTGTCGGCTGATGTGATAAGAACCTTGCAGTTGCCGAAATCTCTGATCTTTCTTGTGAGAAGTCTGGTGTCTATTCCCGAGATACCGGGAATACCGTATTCCTCCAAAACCTCGCTGAGAGTTTTGGTGTATCTGAAATTTGACGGAAGATTGTTGTATTCTCTGACAATAAGTCCGCCTATCGAAGGTACTTTTGTTTCAAAATCATCATCGGCGATACCGTAGTTTCCGATGAGCGGATAAGTCATAACCACCATTTGATAAGTATAGGAAGGGTCGGACACGATTTCCTGATAGCCAACCATTGAAGTGTTGAATACAAGCTCGCAGACTCTGTCACATTCGTGACCGAAGCCCGTTCCGAGGTATTCGCTACCGTCCTCGAGGACAATTTTTCTGTTTAATTTTGTTTCCATTTTATTTCCCCCTTGACCATTGTCATCATGCATTGACCGTAAACTTCCATACCGCTGAAAGGCGTTGCTCTTCCCATGGTCAGAAAAGCTTCGGGATCAATAACATATTTATCATTCAAATTCCACACTGTAAGATCAGCGGGTTTATTAATATCCAAAGACGTGTCTATTCCGAAGCGCTTGCCCGGATTTACGCTCATAAGTTCAATAAGCTTTTCGAGAGTTATGATATTTTTTCTGACAAGATTTGTGTAAAGAACCGGGAATGCCGTTTCAAGTCCGACAATGCCCATGGCGCTTTTTTCAAGTCCTCTTGATTTTTCTTCAGCCGAATGCGGAGCGTGGTCGGTTGCGATCATGTCGATGGTTCCGTCTTTAATGCCTTCGATAAGCGCCTGTTGGTCTTCCTTCGATCTGAGGGGGGGATTCATTTTGAATCTTCCGTCCTCTTTAAGATCGCTGTCGGTAAAAACAAGATAGTGAGGTCCCGTTTCGCACGTAATGCTCAAGCCTTCTTTTTTAGCCTGTCTTATCAGTTCGACGCTTTCCTTTGTTGAAACGTGGCAAACGTGGTATTTGCAGCCGCTTTGACGCACAAGCTCGATGTCACGCTTGATCTGACCCCATTCGCTTTCGGAGCAGATACCCTTGTGACCGTGTTTTTTTGCGTATTCTCCGTCGTGAATATATCCTCCATTCAGAAGCTCGTTCAATTCGCAGTGAGCCGCAATGATTTTGTCAAGCTCCTTGGCTTTTTTCATAGCGGAAAGCATCATGTCATCGCTTTGAACACCCTTGCCGTCGTCCGAAAAAGCTATTACAAATTCGCTCAGACCGTCAAGATCGGAAAGCTCTTTTCCCATCTCGCCCACGGTTATGGAGCCGTAGGGGTGTACGTTGATGACAGCGTCGCGATCTATTATGTCGAGCTGCTTTTTAACGTGTTCGATACTGTCGGGAACAGGCGAAAGATTCGGCATTGAACAAATATCCGTATAGCCGCCGTGAGCGCCTGCAAGCGACCCGGTTTTGATGGTTTCTTTGTATGAAAAACCCGGTTCTCTTAGATGCACATGAACATCAATAAAACCGGGAAATATGAAACAATTATTTAAATCAATAATGTCGGTATTGTCATCGGAAACAAGAGAATCTCCGATAGAAACAATATGCCCGTTAGAAATAAGTATATCCTTCTTGGTAATTTTGGAATCTTGAAAAATATTGGCATTTTTCAGCAAACAGTTCATAAAAAAAACCCCTTCTTTGTTTACGGAAAATTGAAAAGTATCAGCGGCTCCCTCTATCCCAAGGAAAACACATTTCTCCAAAATTCTCTCGAAATATTGTATCATTTTACAGCCATATTGTCAAGATACAATTTTATTAAAAAACGAATAATTATGCAATTTTATGCAAAAATATGAGCTGTTTGCCGGCAGTCCGGTTTTTGGCAGATCACTTTTTGAAAGGAAAGGTTTTGTCGTCGTTTTTTTCACGCCAAATTTTTTGCATCTCGCAAAGGGCTTCGCCGTCGATTTCTTTGTCTTTGTAGTAATACTTCAGATCCTCGTCGGTTATTTCACGGATAACTCTGCACGGATTGCCGGCTGCAATGCACCATGAGGGGATATCCTTGGTAACTGTCGAACCTGCTCCGATAACGGAGTTGTCGCCGATAGTAACTCCGGGGCATATAACGACATTACCGCCGATCCACACGTTGTTTCCGATCGTGATGTCAATGCCGTATTCGTACAGTGTGTTTCTGACAGCAGGGTGAACAGGGTGACCTGCCGTATAGATCGACACGTTGGGAGCAAACATACAGTTGTCGCCGATCCTGACCTTTCCGACATCGAGGATAGTACAGTTGTAATTAATAAAAATATTTTTACCGACTTCGATATGTGTTCCGTAGTCACAATAAAACGGGGGATTGATAAAAATATCATTGTCTGTTTGGAGAAGTTCTTTTGCGACTTTCGTGATCCCTTTGAAATCGCTTCTGTCCATAGTGTTAAGCTTTTGAGTAAGAATGCGGGCGACTGCCTGTTC
This sequence comes from uncultured Ruminococcus sp., assembly GCA_902773245.1. Lineage (GTDB taxonomy): Bacteria > Bacillota > Clostridia > Oscillospirales > Acutalibacteraceae > RUG592. The sequence continues at coordinate 294 of CACYDY010000096.1, read as the reverse complement.
GGCAAGAGCCTTGTCGTCTGTAACATAAAGCATTTCGCTGTCACGTCTTTGCAAGTTGTCCATATCAAAAAAACTCCGAATTATAATTTTTATACAATAATTTTAGCATATAAAAAATATGATGTCTACTCAAAAGGGAAAATATTAATAATTTATTAAAACAATTTTTGCATAAAAATTCATATTGTCTGCAAAGCGGGCACACGCCCGCCGGTGATGCCGCCTTACATTTTGTGACGGTAAGTTGGCTTGCGCTCGTCTGCTGTCTGCCAAAATTATACATTTAGACAAAGC
>CACYDY010000095.1 GCA_902773245.1 uncultured Ruminococcus sp. | reverse complement strand
GGGGTATGGGTGACGTCAATAAATGTTAAATAAAACCAACATCTTGGGTCGACAGGAATAAATCCTTAAGTTGTAGATAGTGGATTTATATAGCAAAAATTAATAAAGCTTACTATGAATAAAATGCATAATTGTGTGCATTTTTTTTCAAAGGTTTTATATAGTGGGTATTCTTGCATGAGCGCCGCCGGCAACGCCGGACGAAATACGTACACCGACTTTTTGAGTTAGGTGGCATTATTGCCTGTGTTAAAATTTGTACCGTTGCAAATTATAATAAACATAAAGAAATACATAATACAAAACGTAGTATGCAAAATCACAAGCGAACCACATTTAACTCACAAACAAACCACAACAAACAACAATATAACAATATAAACAAAGAAACAAGTGGTGGTGTGTGCCCTACTGACACACACACCACCACCACAGGAAGAAAACAAAGCGGCTTCGTCGTTCGTTTCTCCCGTGGGGGTCGAAACGAGCGAGCCGCTGACGAAAAGAGAAGGGAGAACCTAAGGTTAAAACGGAGAGTGTTCGAGCCTGAAATTACCAACTATTACGCAGCAGAGGAAAAGCCGGTGAAAAGTGAAGCTTGCTCAGGTGAAAGGCGTATACTGAGTTTCAAAAAAACTATTCCGGGCAAATAAGCGGGAAACAAACACCACCTGAAAATATAATGTTATCAAATAAGAAAATGTTGACACAATCATTACAAAATTTTAACATACTATTTTCAATTTTCTATTGACTTTATATATCAATTTAAGGTAATATAGTAGTAGTGAATATATTAGGGGCTGTTCTGCAATTTGTGTTTTGTTAAAAATGACGTGTTTGTTTTAACGATTAGTGTTTTTGAGTGTTTTTGCAGGTCTGTTGCCAAACATTTGATTAAAATGATAGTCCTGAAATATTTTTGAAGTTCCATATGTTTTTGCGGGAAACCCTGTTTGCCTTGGAAAATACAGAGGCATAGATTTATCTGCGATCCGGGTGATCGATTATTTTTATAATTGTTAATTATCCGTCGGTTGTGTGATATTGTCGGTTGAAATTTTTTATAGTATATGTTATTATTATATTAATTTAAAAAATTTTACTAAAATTTATTGGAAACTTCTTCTAATTATCTATTAAATTGAATGAAAAGAGGGTAAATATGGCAAGTATTATTAACGATCGCCTGGAGCTTGAGTTGTTTTTGACCGGTAAATCTACTCATGCGTATAACTATATGGGTTCTCATTTCATGGAAATAGCAGGCCGCAGGGGTGTTGTTTTCAGAGTTTGGGCGCCGAATGCAAAAAGCGTTGCAGTTGTCGGTGACTTTAACGGTTGGGATATCCATGCGAACTATATGTATCGTGTTTTCGGCACCGGTGTTTGGGAAGTATTTTTGGATAATGTTTCCGAGTACGATAATTATAAATACAGCGTTGAAACTCCTTGGGGCGAAAGACAGATGAAAACCGATCCTTTTGCTTTCCATTGTCAGGTTCGTCCCGATAATGCTTCAAAGGCGTATGATATAGACGGTTATGAGTGGGGCGACAACGATTGGTTTGAGTATAAAAAGGCTAATCCTCACAAAAATAAGGCTATGAACATCTATGAAATGAACGCAGGTTCATGGAAAAAGCAAGAGGACGGCAATTTCTATACTTACAGACAGCTTGCCGACGAGCTTATTCCTTATTTAAAGGAAATGGGTTACACCCACATTGAATTTATGCCTTTGACAGAGTTCCCGTTTGACGGTTCTTGGGGTTATCAGGTTACGGGATATTACGCTGCGACTTCACGATATGGAACTCCTAAGGATCTGATGTATTTCGTTGATGAGTGCCATAAGGCTAATATCGGCGTTATCCTTGACTGGGTTCCCGCTCACTTCCCGAAGGACGCTCACGGCTTGGCTCGTTTTGACGGCACAGGCTGCTATGAATATGAGGATTGGAGAATCGGCGAACACAAGGAATGGGGAACCTATATCTTCAATTACGGTCGTCACGAAGTAAAGAGCTTCCTTATCTCTTCTGCTAACTTCTGGATCGAGGAGTATCATTTTGACGGTATTCGTGTTGATGCGGTAGCTTCAATGCTTTATCTTGACTACAATCGTAAGGACGGCGAGTGGATACCGAACCAGTATGGCGGCAGAGAAAACCTGGTTGCCGTTGAATTTTTGCAGAATCTTAACACAACAATTCACGAGCTGCACCCCGAGGCAATGATGATCGCCGAGGAAAGCACGGCATGGGCTAATGTTACGGGTTATCCGATAGAGGGCTACGGTCTTGGATTTGACTATAAATGGAACATGGGCTGGATGAATGACACATTGTCATACATTGAAGAAGATCCGCTGTGGAGAAACTGGCACCAGGACAAGCTTACATTCAGCTTGATCTATGCATTCTCGGAGAACTTTATACTTCCTATCTCGCACGATGAGGTCGTTTACGGAAAGGGTTCTCTTATCAACAAAATGCCGGGAAGCTATGAGATGAAATTCCAGGGCATGAGAGGATTTATCGGCTACATGATGGCTCATCCGGGCAAGAAGCTCATGTTTATGGGAAGCGACATCGGTCAGTTCGACGAATGGAACAGCAACGAGCAGCTCCAGTGGAATCTTCTTGATTATGATAAGCATAAGCAGCTTAATCACTATATAGCAACAGTTAACAAGTTCTATCGTGACGTTCCTGCAATGCATGAGAACGATTATGACTGGAACGGTTTCCGTTGGATCGCATTGGACGACGCTCCAAACAGCATTATTTCGTTCAGAAGAATCGCATTTGACGGAAGCGAGGTAGTTGTAGTCTGCAATTTCCAGCCTGTAACAAGGGAGAATTATAGAATAGGTGTTCCGAAGTACGGAATTTATGAGGAAGCTATCAACTCCGAGAGCAGCGAGTTCGGCGGCTGCGGATTCGTTAACGATGGCGATATCATGGCTCAGGACGTTCCGGATCATGAGCTTGACTATTCTATTAACGTAACTCTTCCGCCTCTTGGCGTGATCTATTTCACACTCAAAGAAGAGCTTCCCGCACCTAAGAAGCCTGTTGAAGAAGTCGAAGAGGACGGCGAGGACGTGATCTCCGAGAAAACTGCCGAAGAAAAAGAGAGCGAAACAGCCGAAGCTGAAAAGGTTGAAGAAGAACCGGCAAAGAAGGCTGTAAAAGCCGATGAGAAGAAAGAAGCAAAGGCTTCTGCAAAGAAAACCGATAAGAAGTAATTCTATATATTGACAGAATATAAAAAGCAAAAATACTCTCCTGTAACGGGAGGGTGTTTTTGCTTTTTTTGACATATTATTGCTGTTTATAGATTTTATAACAGAAGAAAAAGCAGGGTAAACTCCCTGCTTTCTTGCTGTCAGTTCTGTTCTTCTTTAAGTCCGCAGCATTTTTTATACTTTTTGCCGCTTCCGCATGGGCAGGGGTCGTTTCTGCCTACCTTTTGCTTGGAGGTCTTGCGAACCGCTTTTGGTTTGTCGCTTTCGGGGTCGGAGCTTGTCCAGGTCGGATTTGCTACCTGTTCCCTTTTGATTACCATTTTAACGGCTTCTTCCTCTTGCTGTGCTTCGGCTTCCGCATTCAGTTCTATTGAAGCGTTGAGATCAGCCTGCCTCTGCATTTCCATCTGGTGGAGCTGAAGCTCTCTTGCACGCTTGAGCTGATCCATTACCTTCTGCTGTTCGTAGATCTTTCTCGGAGCAACGAGCATGAGCTTTACTGTATCCTGACGGATAGAGTCGATCATAGCGTCAAACATATCAAAGCCTTCGAGTCTGTACTCAACTACGGGATCGTGCTGAGCATAACCTCTCAGGCGAATGCCCTGCTTGAGCTGTTCCATGTCGTCAATATGATCCATCCAGTGCTTGTCAACACTCTTTAACAAGTAAACACGTTCAGCCTCGCGCATTACCGACTCGGGGAGAAGCTTCTCGTTTTCCTCGTAGATGGCTTTAGCTTTTTCTGTGAGCTTGCTGACAATGTAGTCGCTTTCGGTTTCACGAAGCTCCTCTTCCGAAAGGTTGAAATCCGGATCGTTGTCTTCGATAAGCCAGCCTTTATAAAATTCCTTCAAGCCCTCAAAGTTCCACGATTCTTTTGTGTAGTCATCGGGCAGATACTGCGCGGCTGTGGACTCGATAGTCTGCTCTATCATTTTTACGATAGTATCTCTTATGTTGTCTCCGTTGAGAACCTGATCACGCTGACCATAGATGATCTCACGCTGTTTGTTCATAACGTCGTCGTATTGGAGAACGTTCTTTCTGATCTCAAAGTTCCTTCCCTCAACCTTTTGCTGGGAGCTTTCAACAACTCGTGAAAGCGTCTTGCTTTCGAGCGGAACATTCTCCTCAACGTTGAAGGTGTTCATAATATTCTTGATTCTGTCGCCGGCAAAGAGTCTAAGAAGATCGTCTTCACCCGAAAGATAGAAACGTGATTTGCCGGGGTCGCCCTGACGTCCCGCACGTCCTCGGAGCTGATTGTCGATTCGGCGTGATTCGTGACGTTCCGTTCCCATGATGAAAAGTCCGCCTGCTTCTCTTACTTCGTCGGCTTCGCCCTTGAGTTCTTCTTTAAACTTGTCGTTGAGATCGGTGTAAAGCTTTCTTGCTCTGAGGATCTCTTCGTCGTCGGTGTCGGCAAAGCCGGTTGCTTCGGCAATGTATTCCTCTTCGATTCCCTGCTTTCTCATTTCGGCTTTTGCCATATACTCTGCGTTACCGCCGAGAATAATATCGGTTCCTCGTCCTGCCATGTTTGTTGCTATTGTAACAGCGCCCTTTTTACCTGCCTGAGCAACGATTTCGGCTTCTTTTTCGTGATGCTTGGCATTGAGTACGTTGTGTGTAATTCCTCGTTTTTTAAGCATGGAGCTGAGCTGTTCGGATTTCTCGATGGAAATAGTTCCGACAAGAACAGGCTGTCCTTTTTTGTTTGCTTCGATAATATCGTCGATAACCGCCTCGAATTTGCCTTTTTCCGTTGAGAAAATAGCGTCGGGCAGATCTTCTCTCTGCACAGGCTTGTTTGTAGGAATTTCCACAACGTCAAGCTTGTAGATCTCGCTGAACTCGCCGGCTTCGGTCATAGCGGTACCGGTCATACCCGAAAGCTTTGAGTAAAGGCGGAAGTAGTTCTGGAATGTTATTGTAGCAAGTGTTTTGCTCTCGCTTTCGACCTTAACTCCTTCCTTTGCTTCGATAGCCTGATGAAGTCCCTCGTTATAACGTCTGCCGTACATCAGGCGTCCGGTAAATTCGTCAACTATGATAACCTGATCTTCTTTTACAACGTAGTTAATGTCACGCTTCATAATGCTGTGAGCTTTGATAGCCTGATTTACGTGGTGCTGGATCTCGAGGTTGTCGGGGTCTGTAAGGTTATCTATATTAAAGTACTGTTCGACCTTTTTAACACCGACCTGTGTCAAGGTTGCAGTGTGCGCTTTTTCGTCGACAATATAGTCGATGTTGTTTTCTTTGTAGTAATCCTCGTTGTCCTCTTTTGCGTCGATCTCTTTGAAAACCTTCTTCTTTAAGGTTCTTGCGAGAACATCGGCTCTCTGATAGAGATCCGAGGATTTGTCACCGGGACCCGAAATGATGAGCGGAGTTCTTGCTTCGTCAATGAGGATAGAGTCGACCTCGTCGACGATCGCAAAATTATGACCTCTCTGCACCTTTTGATCCTTGTATACTACCATGTTGTCACGCAGATAATCAAAGCCCAATTCGTTGTTGGTTCCGTAAGTAATGTCGGCAGCATATGCGCTTTTTCTTTCTTCCGGACGCAGATCGTGAACGATGAGTCCGACAGTCAGACCTAAATAGCGGTAAAGCTTTCCCATCCACTCAGAGTCACGGCGTGCAAGGTAATCGTTAACTGTAACGACGTGAACGCCCTTTCCGGTAAGTCCGTTTAAGTAAGCCGGAAGAGTTGCAACAAGAGTTTTACCTTCGCCTGTTCTCATCTCGCTGATACGACCCTGATGAAGAATAATACCGCCCATGACCTGAACGGGGAAATGCTTCATTCCGAGGACTCTCCACGCAGCCTCGCGGCAGACAGCGAATGCGTCGGGCAAAATATCGTCTGTTGTTTCTCCTTTGGCGAGTCTGTCTTTTAAAACCTGAGTTTGTCTTTTTAACTCTTCGTCAGCCATTTGAGAATATGTTTCTTCGAGTTCGAGAACACGGTTGACGGTTGGTTTTATACGTTTTATTTCTTTTTTACTGTAATCACCAAATAAAGCTTTTAACAAGCCCATTTTTATCACCTCTTAAATGATTTGGGAAATAAAAACATCAATACACAACTTCCCATTTTATCTAATACTAATTTTAACACATATTGAAGAAAAAATCACTATTATTTTTTATATTTTTTTGAAAATGGAATGAATTTACAGTGAGTTCATTGTTTTTGTGGATTGTTTGTGCATAAATTACAGAATTTAAATATTGTTTGATATGCTTGGTGAGT
>CACYDY010000094.1 GCA_902773245.1 uncultured Ruminococcus sp. | reverse complement strand
GTTTCAGCCATTTCGATTCTTGATTTATAGTTTTTGATCTGATCCTTAATAATACTGCTGATTTCTTCAGGCTTCAGACTCATTTTTTATTCACTTCCCTTTTAAACGACAGCAGCAAAAACAGGTTAAAGCTTCACCGTAATGCAAAAGCTTTTGTAGGATCGTAAAACCCGCAATGCAGCCGCCGCCAAAACAAATTTGCTTAGAGCGACGATTATCATCACTCTTCAATTGTATTTTTAATATTTTTCAGTCTGCGTCTAAGGCTTCCGTCAAGAACCTTTCCGTCAACATGAACGATAACACCGCCCAGGATAGCGCTGTTGCAGGTGCAGTCCATTATCACGGTATGTCCGCAGAAAGCTTCGAGCTTTTCTTTCAGCTTCTCCTTTTCGGCTTTTTTGAGCGGTACGGCGCTGATGACCTTTGCGGTTGAAATGCCGTCCGCTGCATGACAAAGATCTTCATAATCTGTAATAATTTTATGAACATATCTGACGCTGTTCTTTTCGCAGAGTATCTTCAAAAAAGAAACTACATATTCACATACACCGTATGAAAATGCTTTATCTATAGCCTTTGTTCTCTCACAAAGAGGAATATTCGGTGAAGAGAGAAAATCCAGATATTCGGGAGTTTCTCTCAAAAGCCTTGACACTGTTTTCAGGTCGTCGGAGATAGTTTTTTCAAGCTTCTCCTCAACGGCAAGCGCAAACAGAGCAACGGCATACTCCTTACTGGTTTCAGTCATTGTCCTCACCTATTTTCTCGATAAAGGTATTAATAAATTCTCTGTGGTCGGCAGATTGAATTTCTCTTTCCAAAAGCTTTTCGGTAAGCATTGTTGAAACCTCGGTGATTTCATGTTTGATCTCGGCTTCCGCCTTTTGCTTTTCGAGCTTGGCGTCGTTTTCTGCTTGGCGGATAATATCGTCAGCTTTTGCTTTTGCGTTTGAAACGATCTTGTCGCTTCTGCGTTCAGCCTTTTTGTTTGCTGTTTTTATAATCTCCGAAGCCTCGCTTTGCGCAGCAGCCAATTTTTCTTCATAGGTTTTCTTGGCGCTTTTAGCATCGCTTTCAGCCTTTTGAGCATTTTCAAAATGATCGTCAATAATCTTTTGCCGCTGCGCCAAAACATTTTTTACAGGCTGGAACAGAAACTTTTTGAGAACTAAAAATAAAATCAAAAGATTCAAAAGAGATATTAATATCTGCCAAATATTAACGGATATAACATCTGATGATTGCATAACAAATTCTCCCAACAATTAACCGAGATTTGACATTGTTTCAGTAAGAATATTTACAAATCTTCCCGGAGCAACAAACAAGAGCAAAATTGCGATAACCAGAGCATAAAGACCGGTTGTTTCCGCAACTGCGCAGCCCATGAGCATTGTTGTTGTTACAGCGCTTCTGCACTCGGGCTGACGTCCGATAGCCTCACAAGCGCTTGCAACTGCGCTGCCTTCACCGATACCGGGGCCGATACCTGCGATCATTGCCATACCTGCGCCAAGTGCGCAGCAGCCTAAAATAATACCGATAGCTAATTCCATAATTTAAAACTCCTTTTTTAATTTCCGCATTAACTGCGGCTTTCACACTAAACTAAAATAATTTTTTCAAGCCTTGGCGGCTTTCTTTTTCAGCTTTGCTTTGTAATCCTCTTCGGGGAATCCCGTTGCAACGTAGAGCATAGTCAGCATTGCAAAAATGAATGCCTGAAGGCAGCCGCTGAAAATATCAAAGTAAACCGACAAAACAGCCGGAATACCGATTTGCAGGAACGGGAACTCGCCCAAAAAACCGGGCAGACGACCCAAAAGAACGTGGGTAAGACCTTGAAGACCCGTTGCAACAAGCACAGAAATTACCGAACCCGACAAAACGTTTCCGTAATGACGGAAAGCCATTGAAACAGGTGTTGCTACCTCGCTGATAACATTCAGCGGAGCCAAAAACGGCACGGGATCGCCGAAGCTTTTCAGATAATGAACCGGTCCGCATTTAAATTTGTAGTAGGTAATCAAAATGAAAACCAGCAAAGCCCAGCCTGCAACAACATTAAAATCGGAAGTCGGCGGATAAAGTCCCACGAGCGTCAGCAGGCTGGAAAATGCCGACAAAACCATAACTGCTGCGATAAAAGGGGCAAAGCCCTTGAAATATTCTCCCATGTTGTCCAAAACCAAGCCTTCGCATTTTTCGACAGCCATTTCGAGAATATGCTGTCTGCGGGTCGGATCGGTCGCAGAAATTCCGTGAGTAAGATACAAACACAGGAAAAATACCGATATTATCACAAACCAAGAGTTCACCTGGGATTCTGTGATAGGAAGAGTCTGAATCGGAGTGTTCAGCTCAAAATAGATCAATGCGCCCGAAATTTCGATATCCTCGGAACTCGGCGTCATCATGACATAAAGCAATATTCCGCATAAAATCGGCAAAACTGTCATCACGAGCAGCAAAGCGTCAACGATTTTAAATTGTACGTTTTTTTCTTTTTTAATTTTAATTCACCACCCTTTTGAAATATTGATAAAATACGAACAGATCGGCTTGTTCAAATGAACAAAACAAGGGGGTGCCGATCTTTGAACTTCTAATGATCAACACTTCGTAAAAATATTATTCAACCGTTTCATCGTTTGAAGCTTCTGTTTCCGGAAGCAGATTTCCGAATTTCTTTCCGACGAACGGTCTGAATGCAACTGCAATACGAGGAAAAAACAATGGCAAAATCGAAGAAACAGGATTCAAAAACAAAACCCCGACGGCAGCCGCAGCAAACTGCATAAACAATCTGCCCGACTGAGAAAATTTCATCATCGAAGCGGCGTCTTTTTGATCCTTGTCAACAGCCTTTTGAATTGTTATTCCCATTAGCAGGAAGTTAAGCACCGCAGCGGCCGAAGAAAGAATATTTCCTGCCAGCGCCTTGATGTTCCACTGTCCGGCTATTAAAAAAACCGCTTGCATAATAACACTGAGAATAATTACCCATGCTGCTATGTAGACGGTTTCCCGACGAACTGTGTCGTCAATTTTACTCATAAATTTTCATCACACCTTTCACAATGTTTGATGAGAAGCCGATTTAGAACCGAAACACTGAACGGATTTCTTATCGCTGCTTCCCCGATCGGGTCAATAAGATAATATTTTCCCAATTATTACTATTATAAATTAAAAATTGAATTTATTCAATAGCCAAGGAGTATAAAACGATCATGTTTTTTGTTTATTTTTTATTAAAACTTTAGAGATGTATTGTTCTAAATAACAAAAAGGACATGAATAAAGGCAAAGCTTTATCATGTCCGTTTTTGTTATTTTTTTATATATTTCCAAAACCATATGTCGCTGATTTCGAATGATCTGCCGTTGAGGTATTCAAGAATGCCGCCGTCGGATTCAAATGCAAACTCCAATTTGTAGGAGCAAAGAGCCTGCCATTTGAGCGAAACATTCTTGTTTTGCTTGTTTGTTCCGTATTTTCCGTCGCCGACAAGGGGGTGACCTATGTATGCCATATGCGCGCGAATTTGATGGGTTCTTCCTGTCAGAAGCTCGATCTCAACGAGGCTCATGTTATTAAATTCATCGAGAACCTTATATTTTGTTTTTATAGTCTTGCTGTTTTGCGAAGGCTTGGACGAGATATAAACACGATTTTGCTTTTCGTTCTTTTCGAGATAATCGGTAAGAAGCGCCTGTTTCTTTTTCAAGATCCCGTGGACAACGCATAGATATATTTTTTTTAGTTCCCTGTCCTTTATTTTTTGATTCAGAATACGAAGTGATTCGGAATTTTTTGCGGCAATAACGATACCGCCCGTGTTTCTGTCGATTCTGTTAGCAAGTGCGGGAGCGAAGGAGTTTTCGTCTTTGGGATTGTACTCTTTTTTGTCGTATAGATAGTGCCAAAGCCTTGCAAGAAGAGAGTCAAAGTGGTAGTTTTCATCAGGGTGACAGAGCAGACCCGTAGGCTTGTTCAACAGTATGATATTATCGTCTTCATAGACAATGTCAAGCTTGGAAGGCGCTTTCAGAAAGTCATAGGTATCGTACTGAGGAGCTTCAAAAAACTCGTCGCTGATATAGAATGCAAGAATATCGCCTTCTTGAAGCTTGGTTGAGATCTCGCATTTTTTTCCGTTGACCTTGATGCGCTTGGTTCTTATATATTTATACATAAGTGACTTTGGCATAGTCTTAAAGCGTTTTGTCAGAAACTTATCCAATCTTTGATTTGAGTCATTTTTATTAATTTCTATGGTTCGCATAACAGTCACCTTTAATTTAAAAATTTATCAATACTAACGAGCATTGAAATTTACCAACTTTATTTTAGGTTTTTCTAAGCACTGTCCACAACTTAAGAATTTTTTTCCTTGACCTTAGCAAAATTATGCTCGAAAATCTGCTCGAGTCAAGATACTCAACAGCCTCTAAAAAACTCTGATAAAGCCAAAATTAATGTCATTTACTGCAGATGACTTTATAGCTTGGTAAAAAATTTGCCCCTGAAGGGTATACTAATTCCGGTGTGAGAAGCTATCAGAAATTTTCACGTCTTGTAAGAAAAGTGTGCAAAAAATCCTTAAACATTGGCTCCCATGCAGATTCGTGGTGTTTGTTCTCAAGAATTATCACTTCGTTTAATAGTTCGATCGGATAAGATTCCAAAAGGATATCGTATAGAATCTCCGTACAGCGATAAATCTCGTTCTCAAGTTCGTCGCCTGCGCCCGTATAAAGATAGAGGTATGGCATTTTATCTGTCATTTTTTTGTTTATCCAGCTTCTGAGATCGTTGGGTGAAAACATCATCACAGCCGGGGAGAACACACCTGCTGCACAGTATTTATCGGGGTGACTGAGAGAAGTGAAAAAGCTCATCAATCCGCCCATCGAGCTGCCGCAGAATGCCGTGTTGTTCCTGCCTGTTTTGACGGGGAAATTCTCTTCAACATAGGGCATAACGGTGTTCACGATAAAATCATCGAAAACATCGCCCAAAGGCTTAACAATTTTTTTCATCTCCTCGGGAGCGATGATTTCTCCGATAGAGTTGGGTGTAAGATCGCTTGTACGCTTCATAGGGTTCTGATTTTCGGGATCGTCATTATGTATTCCGACGATAATTGCACCTTGTCCGCTGTTTTTCATCTCTTCATCTGCTGCTTTGTGCGTACTCCAGCAGCCATACAAACCCTCAGCCATGTCAAAGCAACTCTGTCCGTCGGTCATATATACAACCGGGAACAGTTCGCCTTCTTCGTGGGTAGGTACATATACTCGGACAATTCGATCCACACCATCAGGATAGGGCAGTTTAAGCTCGGTTATTCTGCTTTTTATCATTGTCATTTCTCCTCTTGATTTTTTATATCTATATTGTATCAAACAATTAATAGTTTTGTCAACAAATTTAGGCGGCGGGCACATGGTTTTTGAAATTCACCCTTGCGAAGGGCAGAATTATGCCTTCGGCGACCAAGGGCTCTGCCCTTGGATTCCGCAAGCCTTTTGAAAAAGGCTTGAGCGAAAACTTTAATTAATAAATTCCTAACTC
>CACYDY010000093.1 GCA_902773245.1 uncultured Ruminococcus sp. | reverse complement strand
GCGGAAATTCTCAACAGATCCTGATATTCGTCAACAGCCTTAATTACCGCAACCAGGAACAAAAGGAACTGATGATCGTTGTAAGGATCCTTGCCGGGGTTGAGGAGATTCTTACCCTCGTTTGTGCTGATCGACCAGTTGTTGTGCTTGCCGCTGCCGTTAACGCCTGCGAAGGGCTTTTCATGAAGCAGACACTCCATTCCGTGGCGGTTTGCGATTCTCTTCATCATCTCCATGGTGAGCTGATTGTGGTCTGTAGCCAGGTTTGTTGTTGTAAAGATCGGAGCAAGCTCATGCTGCGCCGGAGCAACCTCATTATGCTTCGTTTTTGCGTAGATTCCGAGCTTCCACAGCTCCAGATCGAGGTCTTTCATGAATGCGGAAACCTTGTCTTTGATCTTTCCGAAATAGTGATCTTCAAGCTCCTGACCCTTTGGAGCGCGGGCGCCGTAGAGTGTTCTGCCGGTATATGTGAGGTCTTTTCTTGAGTCGAACATTTTCTTGTCAATGAGGAAATACTCCTGCTCGGGGCCTACCGTAGTGATAACCTTGTTTGTTTCGGTGTCGCCGAAAAGTCTGAGGATTCTGACAGCCTCGTTGCTGATAGCCTCCATTGAGCGGAGAAGAGGAGTCTTCTTGTCGAGAACATCTCCCGTATAAGAACAGAAAGCGGTAGGAATGCACAGCGAACCGTCTTTAATGAAAGCATAAGAAGTCGGATCCCATGTTGTATAGCCGCGAGCCTCAAAAGTGGAGCGGATACCGCCGGACGGAAAGCTTGAAGCGTCAGGCTCGCCCTTGATAAGCTCCTTACCGCTGAACTCCATGATAACGGTGCCGTCATCGTTGGGATTGATGAAGCTGTCGTGCTTTTCGGCTGTAACGCCTGTCATAGGCTGGAACCAGTGAGTGTAGTGAGTGCAGCCGTTTTCAACAGCCCAATCCTTCATGGCGTTGGCAACGATGTTTGCAACATTAATATCAAGCGGCTGACCGTCCTTGACAGTTTTCTTTAAAGCTTTATATGTTTGCTTTGGAAGTCTTTCCTTCATCGTTCTGTCATCAAAAACAAGACTGCCGAAGAGTTCGGGTACATTTGGCATAATAATCTTCCTCCAAAAAATAATTTATTAACAAATAAAAAAATACGGCACTGAGGACTTTTTAACGTCCACAGCGCCGTTGCTGTTGTTTACGGTTTTGATTATAAAACAATTTTTCAAAATTGTCAATAGTCTAAATTTGCTAAACATCATTATTTTTGAAATAATTTTTTGTGGTTTTTAAAAAATGCAATTAAAATTTGCTCTCAATAACCTTGTCACAGCCGCTCGGAGAATATAAAAACTCCTCTATTCTCTCACCCTCATAAAAGTATCTGGGGGGCTTCGGAGCTTTTTCCTCTCCGAAAATATCAATTATGATCAGCTTGATCTTCATTTTTGAAGGTATAATGTTTTTTATGTAAACACTAACCTCCACACCGGGCTTTAGTCCGTCTTTCAATTCTGCCAGTCCCGCAAGATTCGGCGCAAGCTCCACAAATGCCCCGTAGTCCTCGACGCTCCTCACCACTCCCGACACCGTTTCACCGATTTCAAACAGCTTTACGTTTTCTTCCCATGTGCCAAGCAGCTCTTTGTGAGATAAACAGATCCTGCCGTCCTCGTTGCTTTTTACGATAGCTTTTATCTGTGTTCCGTTTGCAAATCGCTGTTTGGGATGTTCTATTCTTGAAACAGACATCGAGTCTATCGGCAAAAGTGAAACTATTCCGCACCCGATGTCAGCAAATGCTCCGAACTGTTCGGTGTGAGTTATTTTTGCGTCTATAATATCTCCCGCCCTCAGCTTTTTGATATATCCCTCCATGCACCGTTCCTGAGCGGCTCGTCGTGAGAGCTTTGCGGTAATTTTTCCGTTTTCGTCGGTGTCCATTCCCGTGATGATAAAGCAAACAGGTCTGTTGACTCTGGAAATGATCGCAATATCCCGCACGCTGCCTTCTTTGATCCCGATAGCGCCTTCTTCTCTGGGAATAATGCCTTTTATTCCGCCAAGATCCAGAATCATGTTATGCGAGCTGTCGCAAATTCTGACAACAGCCTCGAGAATTTTCCCTTCGTGCATTGCTTCGATGAGCGTTGAGGGATTTTTCAAGAAATTTTTGTTTTCCGCTTTGTCAATTAAAATTCCCTCGGGATAAAATTTTGTCATTTTCTATCTTCCCTTCCAATATGATCTGCCGAACGTTAAAAGGCTCGGCGGTGAATCTTACACAGTAACTATAAAAAAACGGCGCTTAGAGCCTGTTTAGTATCTCCCACAAGCTTCTTTTCGGCAAATTTTGCTGATATCTGCGTCAAAAAAACTTGCAATACGTCAGTATTGCTGCGGCTTTTTTTCTTGATCTCAGCGAAATTATGCTCGAAAATCTGCTCGTGTCAAGATACTAATCAGCCTCTAATACTCAAAAACTAAAAGATTCAGCATATTAAAGTTTTGATTAAACTTTTTCAAAAGTTTGCGGGTCGAAGGCGGAGCCTCGTCGCTGACGGAGCGTATTATTGCAGACAATAAACTATCCTCAGCGAAATTAAATAAACTTTATGAGGCAAGAGCTTGCGAATTGCCGGTAGGAGAAAGATAATTGCCAACTCTTAACGCTTTCGAGTATAACTGTTGTGATAAAATGTATATGCAGTCCGTGACTCACATTATGACGAGAGGTTTTTCGCCGATGAAAATTTTTCTCAGTGTATAATTTGAGCAGACAGCCGATGAGCGGAAGCCCGATTACCGTTACGAAATGTAAGGCGGCTTTACCTGCGGAAGTAAAATTTTTAAAAGTTATTGCCTTTTTTTCTCTTTTGTGCTAAAATTTATTCATAATAAATATGTGGAGGATTTTCTAAGGAATTTGCTATGAGTAAACAACAGTTTCTTGAGGTCGGTCAGATCGTCAGCACTCAGGGGCTGAAAGGCGAAATGCGTGTTGATCCGTGGTGCGACGGCCCCGAATTTGTATGTATGTTCGACAAGCTTTATCTGAAAAACGGTCAGGCTGTGAAAATTACCAAATCAAGAGTTCAGAAAAACGTTGCGGTCATTAAGGTCGAAGGAATCGATACCATTGAACAGGCAGATGCCATGAGAAGAACGGTTCTTTACATTGATCGTGACGACGTAAGGCTTGACAAGGACGTTTTCTTTGTGCAGGATATACTCGGCTGTGAAGTCGTTGATATCGACACAAAAGCGGTTTACGGAAAAGTCAGCGATGTTCTGAAAACAGGCGCGAACGATGTTTATGAGATCACCGGCGAAAACGGAAAAAAATATCTGCTGCCGGTAATTGACGAAGTGGTCATCAGCACCGACACGGAAAACGGTGTCATAGAGATCCGACCGTTGAAAGGAATCTTTGACGATGAGGATTGACATAATAACATTGTTTCCCGAAATGTGCGAGGCCGTGATGAGCGAAAGCATTATCGGAAGAGCGAGAAAAAGCGGCGCAATTGAAATAAACTGCCATCAGCTCAGAGATTTTGCATTTGACAAGCACAGGCGTGTTGACGACGCTCCGTACGGCGGCGGAATGGGAATGCTCATGATGGCTGAGCCGATAGCGCTGTGCTTTGAGAATATTTGCAGACAAACAGAAAAACGGCCGCATTTTGTGTATATGTCGCCGCAGGGACAAACTCTCGATCAAACTAAAGTCAGGCAGCTTGCCGAGTATGACAATATCTGTCTGCTTTGCGGACATTATGAGGGCGTCGACGAACGGCTGATCGAGGAGTTTATTGACGAAGAGATTTCAATAGGGGACTATGTTCTGACCGGCGGAGAGCTGCCGGCGCTGGTTCTTGCCGACGCTTTGGCGAGAATGGCTCCCGGAGTTCTTTCCGATGACGAATGCTTTGAGCTTGAAAGTCACTACAACGGGCTGCTTGAATATCCGCAGTACACCAGACCGAGCGTTTGGCGGGGAAAAGAAGTCCCCGACGTTCTCTTGAGCGGACATCACAAAAATGTTGAGATTTTCCGCAGAGAACAGTCGCTTTTGAGAACCGCAAAAAAGCGTCCCGATTTGATAGAAAAAGCGGAGCTGACGGAAAAAGAGCTTGGTTTTATAAAACGAGAGCTATCCGAAGAGTAAAAAAGCAGTAAGATTTTATGTTAAAAATGCACAAAGAAAAAATAAAAATTTATCGTGAATAGTTCATCAATCCAAACTTCAAAATAACTGTTGACGATAGCCGTGAATGTGATATAATAGTATATAGAGTTAAACTTTAAGAATACGGTATAATTTTCTTAATATTTTTAAATGGAGAGAGGGTTACTTAAAATGTGTGTTAAGGAAGTTTTAGTAGAAAATCAGGTTGGACTGCATGCTCGTCCGGCAACGTTCTTTATTCAGAAGGCTAACGAATTCAAGGCTTCTATCTGGGTGGAGAAAGAAGAAAGAAGAGTTAATGCAAAAAGCCTTTTGGGTGTGCTTTCGCTTGGTATTGTCGGCGGTACAACAATCAAGATCCTTGCCGACGGTTCTGACGAAGAAGAAGCTGTTGACAGCTTGGTTGATCTTGTAAAGTCCGGCTTTGCGTCATAATTACTAAGACGTGCTGCGGCTAAAGTGTCGATATAAGGTTCTTGACGAACTTTGGTTATTAAAAGGACGCTCTTTTTGGGAGCGTCCTTTTTTCAGGAAATGTGTGATCCAAATCTATAATATAAAAACCACTATCCACAACTTAAGAGTAGAGTAAATGTATGAAGGGTTCGGGGCGTAAGCCCCGATAGGCGGCGGGCGAAGCCCGCCACCCTT
>CACYDY010000092.1 GCA_902773245.1 uncultured Ruminococcus sp. | reverse complement strand
TAAGCGTATAATTTTAGTAGTCAGCAGATGAGCGGAAGCCTGCTTACTGTTACAAAATGAAAGGCGGCATTACCTGCGGCCGTGCGGCCGCTCGCCCGGTCTTGTCATTTTATTATGAATGAGGTATAATAAACAAGGAGAAGAATTATGAAAAAGAGATTAATGATTTTAGCTGTCGTAGCTGTATGTGCGGTTTCGTTTGCAGGCTGCGGCGAAAAGAACTATGCCGATGGGGTATATACCGGAAAAAGTCAGGAATATATCAATGATGAAGACGATTCGGTCGCAGGAAACGGTTACGGTGAAGTAACAATTACTATTGAAAACAGTACGATCACCGACTGTGTTTTTAAAACCTTTGAACTTGACGGAACGGAAAAGGACGAGAATTACGGAAAAGAAAACGGCGAAATAAAAAATAAAGATTTTTATAACAAAGCGCAAAAGGCTCTTGCAGCTTGTGAAAAATATGCCGAGCAGTTGGTTGAAAAGGGTTCTGTTGAAGAGATTGACGCCATCAGCGGAGCAACTGTTAATTATAACGAGTTTGTGGAAGCTGTGGACGATGCGTTGAACTCAGCGGAAACGGAATAGTATCGCTGTTTGAGTATAAGGAGTGATTTAGCATGAAGATTGTCAAACATATTGTATTTACCGCCGCAGCCTTGATTATTTTGTTAGGCATTCCGTTTGCTAATTCCGATTATTTCAAAAAAATGATCAGTGGTAATCCCGACGCTGTTTCAAGCTCGTCGGTTGTTGTCGAGAAGCCGTCGGGCGATTACATAGTTTTTATAAATCTTGAAAAACACACCAACAAAGAAAATTTAAGTCTGTGGCATGATTTTTTTGAGGGCAGGGATGTTTCTTTCATTTTTGAAGATATAAAATGCTATGCCGCTCAAAATGATGTCAACGGTTTAACAATGGCTCGGAATTTTCAGTCAAGACTTCCCGAGAATCAGATGAAAATACTAATCGAGGACGGTACGCTAATATTATCAAAGGCAGAATATAATAAGTTTGACGTTATTGTGATGTCACAGGAAATTGCTGATTTTTATTCTGCCGAGTCACTGTTTGACAATGACAGTATTGATATTATCCGTGTGAGGGGAGAACAGTGATTCGATTTTTAGTTCTTTAGCATAGGAAGGCTTTATTTGAGATAAAATAATTTATTGGCAGGGGATTAATATGAGAAAATGGAATGCTGTTCTCAGTGTGGGTATTCTTGCTTTGTTTTTAATACACGCTATAGCGGGTTCGTTTCAGTTGTCGGGCATTATTCAGGGCGGTTCAGGGTTTATGGTAATAATCGCCCATGCTATGGTTGGTCTTGTTCTTTTACATATTATTATCGGAATAAAGCTGACTGCCGATACCTTTAATGCTGTTAAAAAATCCGGTGTTTCGTATTTTAAAGAAAATAAACTGTTTTGGATAAGGCGAATAAGCGGTTTTGCCGTTATGCTTTTTATATTGTTTCATATTATGATATTCATAGGAAGCTCAAACGGCGCTTTCAGATTGAATCTTTTTGAAGGTATGCAGCTCTGTTCACAGCTTTTGCTTGTTTTGTCCGTTGCGGTTCACGCAGTTTCAAATATAAAGCCTCTTACACTTGCGCTTGGAGCTAAGAATTATAAAGCATTTTTGACAGACGTTGTTTTGGTGCTTTCGATTTTGCTGGTATTTATGGGTGCTGCATTTATAGTATACTATTTGCGCTGGAATGTATTTTGAGGGGTGGCATTATGTACAGAATAAATATCATAGGTTCAGGTCTTGCCGGACTTTCGGCGGCAATAACTTTGGCGGAAAATTCCGTAGCGTGTAATCTCATATCCCTGCAAAATTCGGAAAGAGCGCAGTCTGTTCTTGCAGAGGGAGGAATAAACGGCGCTTTGAATACTATGGGCGAAGACGATAACACCGAGAATCACTTCAACGATACAATGAAGGGCGGAGTTTATCTGTCCGATCCGAACGCAGTTGACGGTTTGACTAAAAATGCACCCCAAATAATACGTTGGCTTGAATCTCTCGGTGTTCCCTTTAACACAAGCGGCGGTGAAATAATACTGAGAAATTTTGGCGGTCAAAAGAAAAAGCGCACAGCCTATGCACGAAGCAGCACGGGTAAGATCATTATGTCTGCCGTTATTGACGAAGCAAGAAAATACGAAGCCTGCGGATTGATAAAAAGATATTGTCACCATGAATTTGTGAAGCTTTTGATAGAGAATAATGTTTGCGTCGGTGCGTTGATAAGGGATAGGTACAGCGGTAAGTTTGCTGAATTTAAAGGAACCGTTATTCTTGCCTGTGGTGGAATGAACGGTATTTTTCCGGGAATGACGACGGGAACAACCCAAAACAGCGGCGATGCCGCGTGTACTGTTTTTGCGCAGGGCGTTGAATTTGGCAATCTGGAAATGCTGCAATATCACCCGACCACGATTGGAATTTCGGGAAAAAGATGTCTTGTAACCGAAGCTGCAAGGGGAGAAGGCGGCAGACTTTATATAGAAAGAAACGGTGATAAGTGGTATTTTATGGAAGAAAAATACCCTGAGTTAAAAAACTTAATGCCTCGTGACGTAGTTGCACGAGAAATGTTTTTTGTCAGAAGACAACCTGAATGCGGAAACACAGTATACTTGGATATGACAGGACTGTCGGAATCTACATGGAAAAACAAGCTTTCCGACTTAAGAGAGGAAATTATCCACTATTTGTCGACAGACCCAAAAACAGACCCTATTCCCATAAAAGAGGGGATACATTATTTTATGGGCGGAATCAATACAAATGAATGTCATCAAACAAATGTACAGAATCTGTATGCAGCGGGTGAGTGTACTTGTCAGTATCATGGTGCGAACAGACTGGGAGGAAATTCCATGCTTGGTGCGCTTTACGGCGGCAGAAAAGCTGCGCTGACCATTTTGAATATCAGCAAAAAAGACGATAAATTTATAGATAAATCTCCTGATTTTAAAGTTTTACACGAACCTTTTGCCGAAGAAGCAAGCCCGATTGTTATACAGAAAATCAGCGAAGCTCTGCTTTTGGGGCTTGGAATAGTAAGAAATCAAAAAAACTTGGACTACTCACTGAAAAAGCTTTGTGATGTAGAAAAAAACAATAACCTGAATTTAAGAGAAAAAAACAGGATTTTCCTTGCCAAAGCAATGATTATTTCAGCACTCGGCAGAAAGGAAAGCCGTGGTGCGCATTACAGAGAGGACTATCCCAACAGAGATGAGAGCTTTCAAAAAACCTCGGCAGTCAGGTTCAACAACGGTGAAATTGATTTGAAATACAGAGATATTCCCGAAAGGAGAATCAGTGCAAATGAAAATCAAGCTTGATATTTTACGGCTTGAGAACTCTGAGTCTGAACCGTACAGACAGTGTGTAGTATTCGAAACCGACGATGAAAACGCAACCGTTGCCACAGCTTTGACTGAAATTAATAACAAAGGAAATTACAAAGACGAAAACGGAAAAACGGTAGCTCCAATACACTGGGAATGCAGCTGCCTGCAGAAAAAATGCGGAGCCTGTGCAATGGTCATTAACAACAAGCCGCAGCTTGCCTGCAATGCTCGGCTGAAGCTTTACGAAAAAAAGGGAATAGTAACTGTCGAACCTTTGAAAAAATTCCCCGTTATTGCCGATCTTGCTGCGGACAGAAGCATCATTTTTGAAAATCTGAAAACTATGAAAATATGGCTTGAATCGCAGACAAAGGTTGACGAATGTGTGAGTGAATCGGTCTATGACGCTTCACGCTGTTTGCAGTGCGGTTGCTGCCTTGAGGTATGTCCTAATTTTTATGTTGGCTCGGATTTTTTTGGAATGTCGGGAACAGTGAGCGCTTCAAAAATAATTTCATCAGCCGGCGGAGAACAAAAAAAAGAAATAGCTGCCGCTTACAAAAAGCATTCTTATAACGGCTGCGGAAAATCTCTTGCATGCAGAGATGTGTGTCCCGCCGGCATAGATGTAGAAAGGTTGTTGGTAAACTCAAATGCAGCTGCAGTGTGGGGGAGAAAAATTGGCAAAAAAAATAAGAAAGCTTGATATTTTGGGTGCAAGAAACGCTGCGCTGTCATTTTTGGCTTTGTGTTTTTGCGGGATAATAATTCTTGAGATGTTTGCCGTTGAAAGTTTAGCTGTGGAGCCGTATCATTATGATGTAAGAACCGATCTTAGTGTTTACTTCACTAATTCCGATGAAGTTATTGCAGTGATAAGAAAGTGTTTGAAACGACATGATTGGCATATTGTGGTTGAATTTGATTCTCACAGTAACAATATGGACGATATTTCTGATATTATCGGGGAACTCATGGATTATGCCGTTGATGAAACGGGCAATCCGGACGAGGGTGATTACATGAGATATCAATACGGAGGATATCGGTTGAATTATAATGACATAAAGAACAAAGACGTGTATCATTACCGGGTTGAGATCATTCCTCATTATTACACAACTCCCGAACAGGAAGCTGAGGTCAGCGATAAGATTTCCGAAATATTGGACAGCTTTCATTTTAATAGGAATACTTCCGACTATGAAAAATTCTCTGTGATCTATAATTATATTTATCAAAATATCAAATATGATACGGTACATAAAAACAATGAATATAATCATTTGAAAACTACTGCATATTCGGCATTGTTTTATAAAACAGCAGTGTGTCAGGGTTATGCCGTCTTATTGTATCGAATGCTCAATGAATCGGGCATTGAAACACGTGTTATTACAGGAAAAGCCGTTTATAACGATAAGGAAGAGTACCATGCATGGAATATTGTAAAATTGGGAGATAAGTTTTACAATCTGGATATTACATGGAATATACAATCACAATCAGCAAGCTACTATCTGAGATCCGATGACGATTTTGGCGAGCATAAACGTGACGACAGGTTCAACACACGGGAGTTTTACGAAAAATATCCGATGTCTGCCGAAAGCTTTGAAACTTAGTTAGTTTAACAAATTTTTTATCTTCTTTACTATAAATGAGCAATTTTAAAAATTGCACAAAAAGTTTGCAAGAGGACAATTAAAGTTTTTGCCCAGCTTTTTTCAAAAAGCTGGC
>CACYDY010000091.1 GCA_902773245.1 uncultured Ruminococcus sp. | reverse complement strand
TTCTGCAATATCCGAAAATGTGAATCTTATAACCTTTGACAGATCCTTTGGCGAGATCTCCACCTGACAGCCTATTTTGCCGGCGCTGAAACAAATCGTTTCCCGGTTCTCTGCGGATATATCGACTGTTGTTGTGAAAAACTTTTTCATTCCTATCGGCGAACAACCGCCGTGAACGTAGCCCGTCAGCGGAAGAAGCTCTTTTTGTTTCAGCATTTCAATGGACTTCTCCCCCACAGCCTTGGCTGCTTTTTTCAAATTCAGCTCACGGTCTATCGGCACGACAAAAACGTATTTTGCTCCCGTTTTTCCAACAGTCACAAGTGTTTTGAATACGCTTTCCGGCGGTTTGTTCAAAGCTTCGGCTACCTCTTTTCCGCTGAGCTTTGTATTGTCACCTATACTGTGAGCAGTGTAGGATACCTTCTTTTGGTCAAGTATTCGCATTACATTAGTTTTTTCCATGTTCAAAACCTCTGCCGTCTTTTTGTATTCAGGGCGCCTCTCCCCCCTGCCGCTCATCTGCACCACATCTGAACGACATTTGGTTTTTAGAACTGCCCTTTATATTTACAGCATATCATTATTCGTCCAAAATTTCAAGCTCTTTGTCGTCAATTACTCTGACTTCTTTTTTATTGAAAATATCATAAATTGCCGGAACTACAAACAGCGTCATCAATGTTGCGTAAAGCAATCCCCCGATACAAACGAGTGATATCGGCTTCATCATCGCAGAGCTTTCGTCTGTGCTGAATGCCATCACGGAAAGTCCGAGAACCGTTGTAAGCGCAGTCATCAAAATCGGACGAAGCCTCGTTACTCCTGCTTCTATCAGAGCTTCTCTCTTTGGCATTCCCTCTGCCCTCAGCTGATTTATGTAGTCAACGAGAACTATACCGTTATTAACAATAATTCCTGCCATCATAATAAATCCTATTATCGCAATAACACTCATGTCAAGTCCCGAAATCAGCAGCGCTATAAATCCGCCTGTGAAAGCCAGCGGTATTGTAAACATTATTATGAACGGCGACATCAGCGACTGGAACTGCGCTACCATTATCAAATAAATAAATATAACCGCAAGAAGAAGCATTTTTCCAAGCTGTACAACTGCGTCCATTGTCGTTTCATACGAACCGCTGATCTTATATGATACGCCCTCGGGCAAAGTCATTTTGTCCAGCTGCGCTTTTATGTCGTTTGTTACGTTGGTAACATTGTAGCCGTCCTTAACATCTGCCGTTATACTCAAATATCTCTTTTGGTCGATTCTTGTTATGGTATTAAGCGAATCCGCCTTTTCAATAGCCGCAATGTCCGTTAGCTTAACCTTAATTTTTTTGCCCGTCATGTCGGTAGTTTCTATAACATGATTTCTGATGTCGTTCTCTGTCAGGCTCTTCAAGGAGCTGTCAACCACGTCAACCGTCATCGAATTGGTGTCCGTTTCAAGAGATGTAGCCTTCTGTTCACTGCTCATCATTTTTGAAATATCCATGAAAACCTGCGCAACGGTGAGTCCTTTTTTCATCGCTTTCTCTTTGTCAACGCTTATTCTAAGCTCTTGGGTAGTTTCGTCAATACCGTCAAAAGCATTTTCCGTTCCTTCGGTTTCTTCGACGATCTTTGCGAACTGCTTTGCGTAATCCTGTAATTTATCCATATCGTTACAGAACAGGTTTATTGAAATACCCTCACCGAACATCATCGACATACTTCCGCCCATACCCGAGGAGTCGACCTCCGTTTCGCAGTCAAGACCGGAGCATTTTTTCGTTATCTCATCTGTAATTTCGGAAATGCTTTTGGACAGATCATCTTTTAGAATTACGTAAATCGTCACGGCTGTGTCTGTTTCTCCGCCGCCCATGCCGTTGAGAGATATGCTTGAAAGCACGTTTGAACCTACTACTGCTCCGACAGTTTCGATATCGTCTACAGTCGAAAGCTGTTCGTAGATCTTGTCGGTAGTTTCGGACGCTGTTTTGAAATCGGCATCTTCGGGCATGGTAACAGACATCGATATCTGACTGCTCTCCATGTCGGGCATAAACGAGAATCCTCTTGCAACGGCAAAGTATCCTGTTACCAAAAGAAGCGCTACCGACGTCAGAAGAAGCAGCGCCTTGTGATCAAGAGTAAATGCGGAAATTCTTTTGTATGCAGCCGCAAACTTGGTATCTCCGTTTTTGTCTTTGCTTTTCTTCTTCTGTTTTTTGAACATATTCTGTGACATTGCGGGAACAAGCGTTATAGCAACGATAAGACTTGCAAACAGCGAATATGCGATCGTAAGCGCCATATCCTGAAAAAGCGTTCTTGTCAGACCCTTGACGAAAACGATAGGAAGAAACACGCAGACAGTCGTAAGCGTTGACGCAGCTATCGCTCCTGTCACCTGAACAGCGCCCGAAACAGCCGCCTGAACTGCGGATGCGCCGTTATTTCTAAGACGGTAGATATTTTCAATTACAACTACGGAATTATCAACAAGCATTCCAACGCCGATCGCAAGACCCGAAAGTGAGAAAAGATTGAGCGTAATTCCCGAAAAATACATAAGCACTATTGCGAAAACAACGCTTATCGGAATTGAGCAGGCGATAATAAAGGTCGGCCGAATATCTCTCAAAAAGAAGAGCAGTATCACAACCGCAAAAAGTCCGCCCCATATCAGGTTGCTTATTACGGAGTCTACGATAAGATGTATGTAATCGCCCTGATCCATCAGCATGGTAAATTTCAAATCGGGATATTCCTTGACCAGATTGTTCAGTTCCTTGGCGATGTTGTCGGAAACCTCTGCGGTTGCCGCATCGGACTGCATCGTGAACGAAACCATGACTCCGTTTTCTCCGTTAAGCTTTGCGTAGATCTCGTCGCTGTTGTCAACAAGCTTTACGTCGGCAACGTCACTCAGATAGATAGGCTCCACACCGTCAATTCCAAGATCAAAAAGGAGCAAATTTGAAAGCTCGTCTTTATCGGAAAACTTGTCGCCGACTCTGACTAACATATTCTCTTCGCCGCCCGTCAAATATCCGGCAGGCATTGAAAAATTCTGCGCTGTAAGGATCTGAGTGATCATCTCCATGTTCACGGTGTTGGTGATATCGGCTTTTTCCAACGCTTCTTTTTTGGATTCGTTCAGCTGACCGACCGATTCGTCAAGTGTGGCTTTTGACTGTTCGAGTTGGGCAATCGTCGAATCAACCGTACTTTCGCTGAGCTTTAGATCTGTGGACGCAGAACTCATCTGATATTCCGCCTGAGATTTTTGAGCGCCAAGCTCGGTTTTTGCGTCCTTGATGGTAACAGAACCGTCGTCAAGCTGATCTATCGTTTCATAAAGAGCCGATATTCCCTCGTCAATTTGAGAAATACCGCCTTCAATGGCGGCAACGTCATCATCTATCGTTTCAAAAGATGTTCCCAATTCTTTAAGTCCGCTGTTCAGAGTTTCAATTGAAGAATTTGCAAGATCCAGCGCGCTCTTTGTTGCCCTGAGCGTGACTTCAAGAGTCAACGGGTTAAGACCTCTTGCGCTGATCTGCGCTTCACATTCGGCAAGCTTGGCCTTATTCTGCACGTATTCGGGGTTTGATTTGAAAGCTTCGATCGCTTCGGTCTTTTTATCTTCGTCAAGATTTTCGTCTTCTTCGACTGCCTTCAAAGCCGTGTCAAATTCATCGCTTGACTCTTTCAGCTGTTTATAATTTGCGCTGAGTTCGCTTAGTTCGTCATATTCCGTCTGCAGTCCGCTTCGTCTGGAATCCACCTCGTGAATTGCCTTTTGCAGTTCTTTCATAAGCTTTAGTGTGCCTTGAAGCTCTTCCTTTTGAGCTTCAAGATCGGATATTGTATCTACAAGAGTCAGCTTTGTGGTAAGAAGCTCCTGCTCCTTTGAGGAAAGCTCTGCTTCTGCGGAAGAAAGCTGCTCGGAAAGCTGATCATGCTGTTCGTTAAGCGCTTCCTTGCCTTTTTGGATCTCTTCTTTTCCGTCCTTTGCCTGTTCAAGTCCGTCGTCCAGCTTGGTTTTAGCATCGTCGATCTCTTTTTCTGCGTCCTTAAACTGATCAAGCACCGCCGTCTTAACATTTTCATTAACGCTTCTGATTTTTTTGTCGGACAAAACTACTTCAAGACTTTGTTCAACGGTACCGCCGATCGAAACGGACGCAACTCCGTCAATGCCTTCAAGCTTGTTTTGGAGTGTTTCGGTGGTAAAATCGGACAATTCATAGATCGTGCTGTCCTCCTTGCTGATGGCAGCTATCGCAACCGGCAGCATATTCGGATTGATTTTCATTATAAAAGGAGTTCCGACCTTATCGTCCCACGAACCGCTCAGCTGAGTCAGCTTGCTGTTAATGTCAACGGAAACGGAGTCCATGTTTGCGTCGTCTGCAAATTCGACGGTGACCATCGAATAATTCTCCGACGAGCTTGACGAAACCTCTTCAACATTATCAAGCGTTGCCATCGCCTGTTCAAGCGGTCTGGTTACGGTTGTTTCGACCTCTTCGGGGCTTGCTCCGATATACGTTGTTACAATAATAACATACGGCAGCTCTATGCTTGGGAACAAACTCGGCGTCATTTCGGTGTAAGAAGCAACACCCAAAACCAAAACCAAGATCACCGCAACAAGGACAGTCAGCGGTTTTTTTACACTAAATTTTGAAAACACTTGCCTTCCTTCTTTCAACAAATAAATCTTTGATCGACAATTTAAAAATAATAACCCACAGTAAATTCTAACATAACAGATTATACTTTAATTAAATTGTAAATACTTTAACAATCTGTAAATTATTAAGATTATTTGAATAAAAAATGATAGATAAAATAATCTGTCCGACCCTTTTGCAGCATTCCTTCTTCACATTAAGTTCAAATTGCTTACAAAAAGGATAATTTTGGTACTTCTTTTTGCGTACGCTGTCATTTGTATAATTTTTTACTAAATTCATA
>CACYDY010000090.1 GCA_902773245.1 uncultured Ruminococcus sp. | reverse complement strand
GCAGGTAACAGGACTTGAACCTGCATGAAATTGCTTTCACATGGACCTGAACCATGCGCGTCTGCCAATTCCGCCATACCTGCAAATTATAGACTCTCAAAATTTTTACACGGCTGAGAGCAAGAACCGAGTCGGAGAATCTACTTGATCCGAATATCAAAGTACAACGATCCAAAGCACCGTTACACACCCTATCGTACAAAAACAAATCTTCTCGTAACGACTTGATTATTATAACATCTTTTTTTTAATTTGTCAACAGTTTATCCCAAAACAGATAAAAAAATTGATCCTATCAGCAAGAATGCGCATACGCCGGCAACTATTCTGATAATTAGTTTTATTTTTCTTTCAAAGCTCATTTTTATCTCTCCGTTATTTTAAATTTTCATGTAAGATACAATTCCTCGCCGTACAAGCAGTTCGCTTTGCAAAAAAAAGGGAGAGCGAACTGCTGATTTAACGGGAATAACACAGATTTGTGTGTAAATTTTATCTGTAGAGATCCTTTTCGCAGATCTCGCCCTGCTGCTTATAAATACTGTTCTCGGGAACGTAGCCTCTGACCATTGACAGCGGATAGACGTTAGTATTTCTGCCCAGCACGGTTCCGGGATTCAGAACACTGTTGCAGCCGACCTCGGTATTATCACCGATAATAGCTCCGAATTTCTTTCGGTTTGTGTCAAGCTTGTCGCCTTCAAAGAGAACCGTAACGGGTGATTTGTCGGATTTCAGATTTGATGTTATCACTCCTGCCCCGGTGTGTGATTTAAAACCGAGAACGGAATCTCCGATATAGTTGTAGTGCGGAGTCTGAACACAATTAAACAGAATCGAACCCTTAAGCTCCGTTGAATTGCCCACCACGCTGTTTTCGCCGACAATGGCGCAGCCTCTGATGAAAGCGCAGTGTCTGATCTCGGCGTGATCGCAGATTATCAGCGGACCGTGCAAATATGCGGTAGGCGCAACTACTGCAGTTTTAGCCACCCAAATGTTGTCGTCGATTTTATCATACTTATCTTCGGGCAAATTCTGTCCCATTTCTATGATAAAATCGGACAGCTTCTCAAATACCTCCCACGGGTAATCAACATTTTCAAACAATGGTTTTGCGATTGTCTGATCAAAGTCAAGCAGATTCTTTGCCAAAAGTTTTTCTTGCATACTTCAATTATCTCCTGTTCACTTATTAGTTTCCGATTTTTGACAGCAACAAAACAACAGTTTCCCAAATTTACAGCTTATTTTGTAATAGAAATAACAAAGCAAATGCCAAGTTTCGGAAATGATGCTGTCTAAAATTTATTCAATCCACAAAAAGTTTATACCATGTCCTCTAATATTATAATACTACTTCTTAAATATTGCAAGGTGTAAAAAAGTCAATCAATTCAAGAACAAAATATATTTTATTATTAACTTTTTACATTTTCCGCTCGACGCATATATACACGACGAAAGCTCCTTCAAAAATTCTTCCATTTTCGCAGTTTCCCGGTCGCTCGGCGGATTTTTTCCAAACCCGGAGCTTAGCGCAGTATTGACAGCGGAAACACAATTCTCTTTTGTCAGACCTTCGATCTCCTTTGCCGCGCGCAGGGCAAGGTTTCTGTCGCTTTCCCCTTTTTTGGGTACTACTCCTCCTATTTTCAGTATCCAAAGCATATGTCGGTACATCGCCGATACATTTTTTCTGCTGTCACCGGTATGGAATCTCATTTTGCGAAGCGCAGCGACCAAAAGTTTTATTCCAAACCAAACGGCAAAAATAATAACCGCTGTTCCAAACGTTTTCGAAGCTGCAGACAGCACTTTTAAAAATCCGTTTGAAAGCTTATTGTCACTTCCGTCATCGTCAGAGGAAGAGATCTGTACGGAAACATCTTTATCGGCGGAAGAATCGGACTGATCCGAAGCCGCCGAGCTGTCGGTTTCCGTATCGGTTTGAGTTTCGGTGTCGGTATCCAAGGCGGTATCGGTTTCGGTGTCGGAGTCAGAGGCTGTGTCCGTATCGGTTTCGGAATCGCTGTCGGAGTCGGAGCTGCGATCAGAGGATACGTCGGAATACACCTGAGTTTTATTCTCCTCTGGCAGAATGTTTTCGCTGTAGTACGGAGTAAAATCAACTGCTCTCCAGCCGAAAAGCGGATAATACACCTCCGTCCAAGCATGGGCATTGCTGTCGGGAATGCCCGAATATCCCGCATCGTTTACTGCTCGGAGATTGTATTCGCTTACATAGTAGCCCTCGGCGTATCTTGCAGGTATTCCGGCTCTCCTTAGCATAAGAGTGGCAGCCGTAGCAAAGTGAACGCAGTACCCCTTGTGGTTTTCGTTGAGAAAATACTCGATAACATCTTTACCGGGAGGAGTTGCTCCGGGTTCCAGGGTATATTCTGCCTGTGAGTGCAAATAGTCTTTTATATAACTGATCGCAGCAGAATAATAAGCATTTATTATGTTCGGGTCTGCGGTTTTCCGTTCCGATAAGTCAAAATAAGCTCCGTTTTCGTCATAT
>CACYDY010000089.1 GCA_902773245.1 uncultured Ruminococcus sp. | reverse complement strand
TTGAACCCGTTAAAATTCAATGCGCTGACAGTTATCATCACGTCAAAAAGTAAATATGCCGCAGCAATCATTCCAAACGCCCACGCAGCGCCCTTAGCTGCCATCACCAACGAAACCATCAGCCCCACAACAAGAGCAAAAGGAGCAAAATGCATTATCGAAAGACATCTCGGACAAATAAACAGCGTCAGCCCGATCCAAAAACCGTTTGAAAACTTCTGCTTCAGCATTCCCAAAAACGAACCTCTGATATACTGATTGGAAGTAATATTCGGACAACTCGCAAATTTAAAGCCGGCTTTTCTCATTCGGTAATGAAGCTCATTATCCTCGGTTCTCCCAAGATTTTCATTAAAACCTCCCACCTTGGCAAAAACCTCTCGCCTATAAGCGGCGTGAAATAATGACGAAAGATACTCCTTTTTTTCACCCTTTCGCCTATATTTCATAATAGAACTGCCAAACAAACACTCCTCTGCCGCAAGCAAAGTTGTATTCCAGTCAGACTTGTTCTGAGTGATACAAGGTCTGCCGCCGCCGACAATATTTTCGCCTTTTTCGATTTCCTTAACGCATTCTTCAATGTAGTTGTGAGGGATTCTTGCGTGAGCGTCTATTCTGATAATAACGTCACCCAACGCATTGCTGAGCGCCGTATTCCAGCCGTGAGCCTGGTTGGACTTGTCCTGTGTGCGAATGCAGACTCTCAAAAAATCCGAGTTTATATTCGCAAAAGAAGAAAACAACTCGCCTGTCGTGTCGGTTGAACCGTTGTTAACGAAAACCAGCTCCGTCAATTCATGAGGGAACGTCTGGTTTGCAATGTCGTCAAGTAATCCGCGAATAAGATTTTCCTCGTTGTATGCAATAACACAAAGCGAAACAGTCATAAATCAAAGGTCATCTCCGACCTTTCCCTCCTTTTCAGCCGCAGGAGCTTCTGTGTCATAATTCCCCACAGTTTCCGCAAAATTGTCATCATCGGCATTTGTCGGTGTTTTTGCGCTGCCTTCAAAGTCAGCTGCCGCATTGTCATTACCGACATCATTTTTTGCCGCCGTCATGTCCGCTTTTGCCGCCGATTCGTTATCCCCGGACACTACCGAGCTTGAAACGACAATGTTCTGTGAGTAATGTTCCCCGTCCTTCGGAAAATGGCTTATCCCTGCATTGTTTTTGGTAATAGGCGGCACAAGCGGCGAACTGCTCTGCTGAGTCATTCCGACCTGATAATTCTGCTGACCCTCTTTTATAAGCTGTTGATTTTTGAAATACTGTTCGGAAAGATATTTTACCGAAACAAAATAAGAACACGTCATATACGGATAAACATAAACAAACGGAACTACAAAAAACGTCAAAAGAAGCCACGGTACAAACGAAAATGCAAGCTTAATAAGATTCTTCGTACCGCTCTTTGCGATCTTAGCTCCCTCGCTGACAGCAGTATGAGGATCAAAATTTCTGTAGGAAAACAACTCTGCCGAAAAAGCAAATCGGTGTATTATCAGGAATGCAGCAAAAGCGCCGACCGCCGTCAAAACAAATCCAAATGTTTCCAGATCCTCGTCCGATGCCGCCAAAACAAGCCCAACAGATGAGCACAGAATAAAAATCCCTGCGCTTTTCATTATAACACCAGTCATAAACCTCACAGCTTTTTTATAACGTGACGGTGTTTCAAAAAAATAGATAAGATCACTCGGGTCAACGGTTTTTCCGTTGGCAATCGAGCTGTAAATTCTCACAAAACCGGTATAAAGCGGCGAAAGAAAAATCACCGCTGCCACACCCACAACGTGAAACAGCACAAAAAGAGCGGCAGTCTGCGGCGAGTCCGACAAAGCTTTAGCAACGTCGTTATCCTCTCCGACAACAACATATGCCATGCTGATCAAAAGCAAAGACAAAATCGGAATAAAAAGCAGATTCAGCACCGAAAAAAACGCAATCGGCCAGTTTCCCGAAAGACGTTTTTTAGCCTCCGTTTTTATCATACGTTCAATATTCATATATTTTTTCACCTCTTTAATATTGTTAACCGTTGCCGTCAAAGGTCATCATACCGTACATAGCCTCAAGACAAATTCTGAAATGCTTAAAGAACTTTTCCTCATCAAGCGATTCATCGGAATTATGTATTCTCGAATCATCGTCCTCAAAAACAGGTCCGAAAGCAACGCCCTTTCCGCCGAGCATTCTTGCGTAGGTACCGCCGCCCGTTGTGTAAAGCGACGGTTCTTCGCCGCAAACGTTTTTGTAAGCAGTTTTCAAAACATTTACTATATCGCACGATTCATCGAGGAACAGCGGTTTTTCACCGTCAATGACCTTAACCGTAAGCCCCTCTCTTGCAGCGACCTTTTTTATTTGATAAAGCACCACTTCTTCCAGGAACGAAACAGGATAGCGAACGTCAATAACCGCCTTGGCTTCATTTTCAACAATAGAAACACGGCTAAGTGTTAACGTAAGCTCACCCGATACGCAGTCACGCATTTTTATACCCATAGATCTGCCGTTAGTTTCCGAACCTATGCAAAAATCAATAAAAGCGCACAGATCTCCGACAGCCTCATATCCGAAAGCGGCGCAAATAAGTCCCACCAGAGCGCTTGCCGCATTAAAGCCCTTTTCAGGCTCACAGGCATGAGCAGCCTTTCCTCGGGAAGTAATTTTCAAACCGTCAATGGTAAATTCAAGATCAAAGTTACCCTCTCTTCCGTCGGCAAGCCTTTGCAGAATATGCTCTTCATATTCATTGCAGTCAACAAGAGCATACGCCGTGTCGGGAACAACGTTATTAGCCGTCCCCGCCTCAAACTGAGTCAGAGTTGTGTTATTTGCAGCGGGAGAAGAGATCTCAAGATGAAGAATACCCTTTTCCGCTTTGCATATTCCATACTCCGAATCGGGAGTAAAGCTCAGATCGGGCAGCTCCTCACTTTCAAAGTAGGCAGCCATATCCTGCATTCCTATTTCTTCGCTCGTACCAAAAATAACACGAACACGATTTCCTTTAACTCCGCACTCTTTTAAAACTCTAAGACAATAAAGAGCAGCCAACGCAGGTCCCTTGTCGTCTGCAATACCTCTGCCGTAGAGTCGTCCGTTCCTTCGGGTCAGCGAAAACGGATCGCACGACCAATCCTCACGTTTAGCGGGAACAACGTCCAGGTGGGTGAGAACACCGCAGATTTTCTCTCCGTCGCCGTACTCAACATGGGCGGCTATGTCATCAATATTTTTAGTTTTGAGTCCAAAGCTTTCTGCTTTTTCAAGCATAAAGTGAAGCGCCCTTTTTGGTTCTTCCGAGCCGAAAGCAGAAACAGACTGTATACTGATGAGTTCATCAAGATCCTTGAGAAATTCATCTTTATAGCTCAACAATAATTCATCGAAATTTTTCATATTTCACCTCTCCTTTGAATATATTACCGGTAAAATCAACTATAACAATTAATAATACTACGCAGCGCAAACAAATATTCGCACATAGAAATTTATATAAAAATACCAATGTATATTATACCGCAATTTTTTTAATTTGTAAATTACGAATTATACATTTTACGAATAAATCATAAATTCGCCGCCAACATCGTCAAAAAAAGCCCCTTTCCAAGTTGGAACGGGGCTTTTAAAAACTCTGCCAAATCTCAATATCAGAAAATAAAGTCCTGAAGGTTGTTGCTGTTATAGATATCTTCGAAATCGAAATCCGCAGCCGCCACATTAAGAACTCTCCACTTTGCACCTTCCTTTGTGAGGATAACAACAAACTCCTGTTCATATCTGTCCGAGCCTGACTTTCCCTTTACGGTGATCTCGGCTTTTGCAAGACCCTTTGAGTTGTACTCATCGGTTCTTGTCAGTCTTGAAAGTACATCGTTGAAATCTTTAAGATCTTCCTTTTTTGCTTTTTCGATCTCTTTGATCTCATAAGTTGTAGTGTAGCCCTTGCCAAGCTCATATTCAAATTGATCATAGAAGCTGTCAGCCTGACTCTCGTAATACTCCTCAAAGGTTTCCTGAATATACTTGTCAATATCGCCGCCTGTTTCTTCATCTATTTCATTTTTGTAGATGATTGACAACGTGTCGAAATAGTACTCGGCCATACCCGAAACAGTCCTTGATGTTTGCTTGTACATTGCCTTTCCGTCCCGATCCTCAAAGCCGTCCATAAATTTTTCCACAGTTTTAGTCGGTGAATTAAAAACAGTCAAAAGAACTCCGCCGACTATCAAACATACTGCAACAGCCGCTGCTGCCGGAATAACTATCTTCAATATCTTTTTGCTGTTCTTTGGCGGAAGCTGATCGCCTGTGGGCAAAGGCTGCTGAACGCCTGCATCATTTGTCGGGAATGTTACCGCAGCCGAGTTCAAGTCAGCCTGACTAACCGGAGTTCCGCATTCACCGCAAAAAACAGAACCCGGTTCAAGCTGTGCGCCGCAATTTTTACAAGTCATTTAAAATTCCTCCTAATACAAATCAAGATTTTCAAAGTCATATATCTGCCACTTGCCGTTCTCCTTGCTAAGTGTCAGTTCTATGTCGGCAAAAGCTTCATGAGAATCTTTTTTTGCCGTCATAGTTATTTCAACAACCCGAATTTTTTCTACAAGCTCTTCTTTTTCGGGATAGTTGGTATCGGAAAGGTAGTCGTCTTTTTCCTTATCGGTCATTTCGAAGGTATCGACGGTGGTATATCTTACTCTGTAATCCGTTCCCAATTCTTCATCAAAATAGTCATAAGTAGTGTCCAAAGTCGTCTTGACAATGTTGTCAAGCATCGCAAAATTATTTTTGTTATCATAATACACTATTTCGCTGTAGTTGTCAACTATCGACTCATAGTCGTAATTTGTGTAATATTTCTCGAAGTCGCTGACAACACTGCGATAACCCATAAAGAAAATATAGTAATACAAAACACCTCCGACCGCCGCCGCAAAAGCCGCCAACGCAATTATCACCTTTTTTGCAGATCCTCTTCCCCTGCCGTAAGGAGCCGCCCGGTGAGCCGAATCGACAGGCGGTAAAGCTGAGCTGTTTGCATAATTGACCGGCGGCACAAAATTATTTCTACCGGGAGCATTGTAACCCGGCAGCGAATTCGGACTGCCCGGCTGCGTATTCACACGATCTTCTACAAACCGAACCGTTTCTTCAACGACTTTTTTCCGCTGTACGTTATTCCTGCTTTGCGAAGCGTTTAAAAACAAGTTGTTTTCCCGATCGTCTTGAGGATCCGCTTTTATTGTTTGGGCAAAGCCGACACCCCTCGCCTGTCTTTGCGCTCCCTCTCTGCTGAAAGGAGAAGGCGCCGAATTATTGTCAAAAGCAGGCGGCTGAAATTGCTGTTCATCGGTCAAAGGCACAAAAGCTCCGCCGTTTGTGGGGTTATTATTTTTCCTGAAAACCAAACCACAGTTTCTGCATCTGATATCATCATCTTCACGGACTTCGCCGCAGTTTCCGCAAAATCTTGCCATATTAAACTCCGATCTTAGAGCCTGTTTAATATCTCCCACAAGCATCTTTTCGGCAAATTTTGCTGACCTCTTCGTCAAAGATCCTTACAATACGGCAGTATTCCTGCGGATTTTTCCCTTGATCTCAGCAAAATTATGCTCGAAAATATGCTCACGTCAAGATATTAAACAGTCTCTTAAAGTCATCGCCGTACAAAGACCGCCCGACGTTTTTTGTCATATTACACAAAGTTTCTCTGATTACGTCCGTATTCCGACAGACATACCCCAATTGCAAATCATCGGGGATCTTATGCAATCCGACTAAAAATCCGACAGCGCATCTCTGTGCGTTATTCCTTAAAGCTTCCCTTATTACTGTTGATTTTCTGCCTGAGGAAGGTCGGTATTGATATTTTGAACATCGGAAGGCGCTTCTCCGACGTTTTGAGCATTCTGAGCGTCTGTTCCCTGAGGTATCTGATCGGCTCCTGCCGAAGCCTGGGGATCTTTAAAAACAAAGTAAGCCTCTTTTCGCTCGGTGCCGTGTTCCGGCTCGTCATCCGAGTATGTTTTTACAATAACATCACGCTCGATAAAATTCATCTTGTTTGCGTCATCTGTAACTCTGATAGTATACGAACCGTCGTCAAGCTCCAATGCCTGTGAAAATACAAATCTGCCGTCCTCGTCCTCATCGCCTTTGTCAAGCTCGAACTCCTCTTTGTAGCTTTTTCCGACTGCCTTGAAGCGTTCGCCCTCGACCTTTACGGTGAATTTATTGTCCCAATCATCTGCCGTGATCTTAAGATCAATTTTGTTTGAATATGCCGATGCGGGAATGTTGGTTTCGTCAAAACACCTTGATACGTGCGCTCTCTGCTGCTGTGTAAGCTCCTCTGCGTCAAGCATCTTATCGGCCTGAACCTCCATGCAGTCACGGAAAACGCCAAACGTGCAGTTCGACGGCAGCAAACAAAGAGTTCTGTACCAAAGATCCATCAAATTCTCGGTTGACAGCTTTTCGTCGTCCGCGCCGCTGTTCACCATAAGGAATGCGGTGTGAGAGATGACCGTGCTGTTATTATGAACATTACCAAAATCATTGGTCATGCCCATGTTGGACTTATCCCAGTCTTTGCTGCTGATTTTTTTCTTAAAGCCCGTTCCCTTGTACTTATCGGGCATATTGGAAAGCAGCGGAGATCTGATCATTCTGTCGCTTGCGATCCAGTCACAGGTGTTGTTAAGCGTATCAACAGAAGCCGTTCCTTTCGGCGCATCGTTGTAATAGTCCTCAACCAACTCGCCGAACACATCTGCAATACCCTCCATGACAGCGCCGCTTTCGTTTTGATAATGAAGTGAGCAGATCGACTGTTCAACCGAATGCGCCATTTCATGAGCGACATCATCAAACTCCATTGGATTATCACTTCCAAAGGTTATCATACTGAAACCTGCATTGTCACCTGCGCTGAAAGCGTTTGTGGAATCTCCGCTGAGATGGTCGTTGCAAACCGCCATCATTCTGCCGCTTTTTCCGTCATAGCCCTTTCTGCCCAGAGCGTCGGCAAAGAAATCGTAGGCATTAGCCGTTTTAACCATAAGTCTGACGGCAAGCGGATCACTCACGAAAGTACCGTCGGCTGTAACAACGTCAACACTCTTTCCCGAAGCACGATTAAAAACGGTGTAACCTTCAAAAAGCAGATCCTCGGGCTTTACATGAACGTCGCCATCGGCAAAATAACCTTTATCGTAGTCGTATTCGTAATAATTTCCGTCATCGTCATAGATCACACAAACATCTTCACCCGGAAGATCGTCAACCTTTCCGATGTTAAAGCGGCGGTTATAATACGACTTTTTCTCTTTTTGGTCATAATACTCGACAACTATAGTCGAGCTTCCCTCTTGAGCATTATAAACGTAGATATTTCTCTCCTCGTCGATCATGGCTACCTTGTTTCCGTAAGAAGAACCGTTAAATGTCTGAGGATTATCGGGCATATTCAAGCCGTCGCCCCTTAGCTCGGCGTTGCTGTCAAGACAGAATCCGTTTATTACTTTTTCCTCTTGCGGATCTATAAAAATACTGAAATTCATATTATTAACAACCGCCATGACCTCATATACAAGCATAGGTTTATCACAATAGTCAAGCGTGTAAACAGCTTCGGTATACGCACCGACATTTACCTCAACGCCCGAATCGTTCAGACTCTGCAAAGCGTCGAGAACTCTGTCCTTGCTGAAATCGGGAATATCAAGCTTCAATGTATCGGGAATATCGATTATGTTGGACGAAAGACCGCAGCTGCTGCCGTCCTTATCGGCAGCAAGAGTGAGCATTCTGCCATAAACAGGATAACCCTTGAAATTCTCCTGCAAGCGGTAATACGTGATATCACCGATTGTTTCGCTGCTTACCACAGTAAATTCATCGGCAATGCTTTCAAATCCGCGATCCTTTGCAAATTCGGAAGCAGCCTTTATCGCCGAATCATCATCGGTGATCTTGGCGTTCGTTATCTTATCTCCGGTAACGATAAAATCGTCCTTATACTCCCCGTAAACGGAGGTTTGCACAACATTATCGACCACTCCCGAAACTCCGGGAATGTTGATGACCTTCTTGTAAGAAAGCACGCCGATCGTTCCGACTGCGCCAAGCGACAGAACCCAGCACAGTATTTTTGCGACCAGCTTAGCCGTGGAATTTTTCTTTCTTCCCGAGGGGCTTTGAGTTACACGATCGTCGTTCGGGATACCGACCTGAGCAGCGGGAGGCGAATACTCGGGCGCATCAAATTTCTTTCCGTCCGAGGTTTCATAAGTTACCGGGGGAAGATCACCCGACAAAAAGCCACCGCTTTGCTGCGCGCCGCTTTCGGAAGAGCCGTTTCCGGCATAGACCGTACCACTTCTTTTAGCGTCCATACTTCCGGCAAACACAGTGTTTTGTTCCCCACCGGACGGCTGCTGTTCTCCTGCAAACATCGTGTTTTGTTCCCCTCCGGCAAAAACCGTGTTTTGTCCAAGATTTTGATTTGGAGCCGGCGAAGCAAACGGCATATTGTTGATTCCAAGCCCTCCGTTCGGCTTGGCACCGCAATTGGGACAGCTTCCGTCATCTCTCAATTCTGTGCCGCAATTCCCACAAAATTTCGGCATATTTAAACACTCCTTTTTTGGTAGTTAATATATTGTTCACAATTCAAGGATTATTGGATTCGCATAAACTGCTTATCTCTATCGAACTTTATTTCGCTGCCCATACCCCCAACCCCCTTTCCCGGGTTGGGAAAGGGGGCTTTTTAGGATCAGGGCTTCGCCCTGATCCTATCGGGGACTGCGTCCCCGAACCCCGGTGTTCGAACCTCATATTTTCTTAAGCTTCGAACAGTGGCAGTTAATAATCAAAGCAATAGTATAATCCTTATACCGTAATAAATTCCGTACAGTTTACATTCCATTTCAATTATATGGTAAACGACATTATTATTTTCACATTGCTGTATTATAAACCGATTGTGGGGGCTTTCC
Source organism: uncultured Ruminococcus sp. (assembly GCA_902773245.1). GTDB lineage: Bacteria > Bacillota > Clostridia > Oscillospirales > Acutalibacteraceae > RUG592. Next base: position 1,386 of record CACYDY010000089.1, on the reverse strand, counting down.
GATCGCCCCCACGCTCCTTCGGAATCATCTCTCTGTGAGAATTTATTTGTGTCGCTTACTATATGTATAGAATTATCAACCCGAAATAAACTCAAAAACTTTATATCCGGCGATTAGTTTCAGCTTTTCGGCAAAGCTAATGCCTACTATTATAAACTAAGTCACGAAATCTTTGTTCCGCATTCAATACAGAACTTCATGTCATCACCCAAAGCTGCACCGCAATTCTTGCAAACCCGGCTTTGCGGCGTCTGACCCGACAATTGGCTTGCGCTGTTTGTGACGAACTCAGGCGACCCCATATTGAAAACATCAGGTGTAGCCATCATCGTTTTTGCGTCATTGATCTGTGAAAAGCTATTATCCTTACTATTCGACAAATTCCCGATATACTTTCCGCAGCTCACACAGAAAGGCAGCGTCGAATCCTGAACATTACCGCAAAATTCGCATTTTACCGTTGAGCTGCTGCCGTTTGTACCACCGTTGCCGGCAAACACCGTATTTGCCGACATATCGCCGTTAGTCATTTTGCTGCCGCAGCTTGTGCAGAACTTCACGTCGGGATCAACAAATGCCCCGCAAGCAGTGCAGCGTCTTTTGTCAAGCGTATCGTTGACCGAAACCGTACTAAAATTCGGATCTGCCGCATTCTGCGAATAATTCGGCAGACCGCCGCCCTGATTTTGCTGAGGAATGAATGAAACTTCATTTGTCAAGCCGCCAAAAGCAGAACCGTCTGCTTTATTCTCTTCTTCGATCGGCGTTCCGCACGATGTGCAGAATTTCATACCCTCGGGAATTTGATATCCACAATTTTTGCATTTAACAATATCGGTTTGCTTTTTACCGATCGGAGTCAAAATCGGAGTAGGTATCGCAAACGCAGAAGCATTCACATTGACATTTTTACCGTCATTCTCGGCAATATCCTTGGACTCCTTTGCTTTTTCCTTGTTTTTGTTCGATTTACCAAATCCGAAAAATGATTTTTTCTCTTTCTTTTCTTTCTTCTGACCCTGTTCATTCCCGATCTTTTCACCGCACACGGTGCAGAATTTCATACCCGATGCCATTTCCGCTCCGCACTTTTCACACTTGACAGTGTCCGTCTGTACGTTCTCCTGCGGCACGGCTTCCGGTTCGGCGGCTGTTTCGGGAATTGTCATCACATTTTCCGGTATAACAGGCATTGGGTTCTCTTCCGAAGTTGGAAGCTTCTCCAAACCCAATTTTTTCTTGCTGTCCCGACCGTTGTCGTTATTCAGCTTTGAGCCGCACACGGTGCAGAATTTCATATCCGATGCCATTTCCGCTCCGCACTTTTCACACTTGACAGTGTCTGTCTGTACGTTCTCCTGCGGCACGGCTTCCGGTTCGGCGGCT
>CACYDY010000088.1 GCA_902773245.1 uncultured Ruminococcus sp. | reverse complement strand
GTTTTATAATAATAAAAATCCCGCTTATTTTGAATAAGTGGGATTTTTTTGAGAATAATATCCTAAGCTTTTAAATAATGGACTCTTTTCTTTCACCTATTTCAATAAATTGATTTTTCTTTCTCAAGGCAGTGAAAATTCTATCAGAGATCCTTTCCGATACTGTATTATCATAAATTGTGCAAAGTGTTACAGTTTTTTCATCAGACAGAACGATTTTTACTTTTCTGAACATCTCGCCTATCCTGTGTTTGTAGATCTGCTGATAGACCATTTTTATGTCATCGTAATAAAAAATTGCGGCAGTGCTTTTCCCTATCACAAAAACATCTCCGAGAATTACAAAATCCATACCCAATGAACCGAGTTTTTCACCGTTGTAAAAATCATTTTTCAGCATATACTCTCCCCCGGTGTTTTCGATTCTCTCAAGAATGTTTTTTGATTTTATTTTCAAGTAAAAGTATATGCCGAGCAGTACAGCCCCGAAGATAAAACAGTAGGCTTCAAGATAAAAGCTTCCGGTCTTAGCGCGATGTGTGAGTGGTGTGATCAATGTTGGTACCAATAATGCAAGGCTGGACAATATGAGTACGATTCCTCCGATAAAAATCCATTTTGAGGGCTGAATGAATTTTAATATTTCCTGTTGAAAATTTTTTTCCATTTTATAACTCCAAAGATTAAGTTATGAAAACTCTCCGTTGAATGTGTGCCTCTTAGGAGAAAATTTTTTAAATAAACATTTTCAGCTTTTGCTTTAAAGTACCGACGGGCAGACCGACTACATTGTAATAATCTCCGTTTATCTTTTTTACAAGCAGCGCGCCCTTTCCCTGAATGCCGTATGCGCCGGCCTTGTCCATAGGTTCTCCGGTTGCTATGTATTCGTCTATTTCACGATCTGTCAGGTGATAAAATTCAACCTCGGTGACTTCGGAAAAGCTTATGTTCTGACCTTTGTAGAAAATACTGCAGCCTGTTATTACCTTATGAGTTTTTCCCGAAAGAAGCCGCAGCATCTCTTTTGCCTGCTGTTTGTCGCTTGGTTTTCCGAGCATAATATCATCAATAAACACTCCCGTGTCACAGCCTATCACGACATCGTCCACAGGTCTTTTTTCTGCCACATGGCGAGATTTTTTTAATGCAAGATACTCGGGGTATTGCTCCAATTCAATGGTTTTTCTTACAGTTTCATCAATATCTGCAGGTTCAACCGTAAAATCGTCGAAGATCAATTTTAACAGCTCCTGTCGGCGAGGCGATGCCGAAGCAAGTATGATCATTTTGATTACCTCCATTCTTTATTGTATATATAATACCACTCATTTTTATTAAAATCAACCGGTTTTTTATTATTAAGGTTATTGACAATCCTACACTAATGGTGTAAAATTACACTAAAGATATTTATTGTAAAAATAAGAGGTGAGTTTTTGTTAAGAGAAGAATTTATTGCGGTCTGCGATTCAAAGCTGAAACTCGTCAGAACGGAGTATTCCTTCAGTCAGGAAAAAATGGCTGTTATGCTCGGAATTTCCAAAAAAACTCTTATTGAAATAGAAAAAGGAAGATCATCACTCGGTTGGTCAGGCAGCGTTGTTTTGTGCGCCGTGTTTTCGGAAAGTCAGATATTAAACGATACTTTTATAAACGAACCTACCGAAATTTTTAAAAGCATAGCGTTTGAAAATTCAGAGCCAAACTACAAAAGAGCAAACACTTACAGAATTTGGTGGCAGACTGTTTTACAAAACGAAGAGTATCTTATAGAACAAAATATTGTTTCTCAGCATTACAGACTTTTAACTAAAGATAACAAGGTTGCAGCCTCATCGTTCAATATTGACGATCTGAAAAGTATAATGACAAAAAATAAAAAAGGGGGATAATCATGACTTTGGTACTTACTATTGCTATTGTTGTAATATCATTTGTTTTGCATAATACATACAAATTAAACATAGATCTGAAAAATCAAATTGATCTGCTCGAAAGAAAATTGAGTGATCTCAATGAAAAAACGTATTACAACTATTATGAAATTCAAAAACTCAAAACAAAAGAATTTTCAGGCAAAACTCCGGGCAGTTCCCAAACGGCAGCACACAGCGTTTCAACCGAACAAGCCGCCGAAACCAATATTTTTGCCGCCGGGAAAAATGCTGCGAAAGAAGTTTCACAGCCATTGGAAACCTCGAATATTACCTCGCCTTCCCCCTATTCTGCTTCTGCGGCAGTTTCCAAATCGGAGATATCTTCTGCGGCTGTGAAGATATCTGATGAAAAGCCTGCCCAAGATGTTAGAACTGCTGCCGATTACACAGACGAGAGCAAGCCTTTGATCAAAATTGAAACTACTTCCGATTACATAACCGAGAGTACGCCTTTGATCAATACAGAAAATACCACGCCGCAAAAGACGTTCTCCCCTGTTCCCAAAATTCAGCCTGTGGTGTATTCATCGGCTCAGACCGCTCAAAAAGATGAAGTGCGTCAAAAAGCGGTCGGACAAAACTCTGTGGTGTATTCATCGGCTCAGACCGCTCAAAAAGATGAAGTGCGTCAAAAAGCAGTGGGAGAAAACTCTGTGGTGTATTCACCGGCTCAGACCGCTCAAAAAGAAGAAGCACACCAAAAATCGTTCGGACAAAACCCTGTCGCAAAAACAGGCTCACAGCAAATCAAGTCATCATTTGAAAGCTGGCTTGGAACACGGCTTTTCAATATTGCCGCTTCACTGATGATATTCATTGGTTTGATACTGTTTTGTATGTTAAGTTACGAATACATAACAAATACCATGAAAATGGCTGCGATGTTTGTAGTCAGCGGCGCTTTCATCGGAATGGGCGCATTCTTTACACGCAAAAACAAATCTATATTCTCGCTGGGACTTACCGGCTGCGGATTCGGCGCATTCTTCATCTCGATTCTTTTGTCACACATTTACTTTCATGCAATAAACGATATCACCGCATTTACTCTTTTGCTTCTCTGGTCGATACTGGCGCTGTTCCTTTCAAGAAAGCTGAACTCTGTAACTCTCAGTGTGACGGCTCACATGGGAACGGCAATTTCAATTTGCTTTGCATTTTCACTGGGACTTTCGGGTGACAGAATTATTTTGCCGATAGTATATCAGTTTTGCGCGATAGCGGTTATAGTTTTGGGTAATATATTCTGCTGTAGGAAAACGTATCGCTTTGGTTTGTTTATGTCGTTATGTTTGCTTGTTTACTCATCGATCGTTATGTGTGTTAACTTTTCACAAACGATTCAAACAAACCCGTTTGTCGTTTCAAATAATTTGACTCCGTCTTTTGTAGCATTAGTATTCGGAGTTCAGCTGTTGGCGATCTCGTTTATTTCGTATCTCATATCAATTTCGACGGCGGCGCTCGAAAAGAATATTAGTTTGTATAACGTTATGATAGGAGCGCATTTTGCAAACAAGATTTTGTGGCTGTCGGGTATTTCCGTTAGCGTTGGATTTGCGTCGCATTTTGTATTCTCACACTCATTTGCGAAAGACGGGGCAGTATATCCGCTTGCGGCGGTTTGTGTTGTTTTGGCAGCTCATTTTGCAGTAACGCTGTTCATAAATGAAAAACTGAATTTCAGCCAAAAGCTTTCAAATATTTCGATTTGGTTCACTTCTGTGTCAATTATGATATGTCTGTTTATTCAGGCAGCAGCAAGAGATATTTTCCACGGAATACCGTTCATGTTTGTATTTGTTGGATTATTGATAATAATAAAACAATTCACCAAAAATAAAGATCTAAACAATCTGATCAGCTTTATCATATGCTGTGATATG
>CACYDY010000087.1 GCA_902773245.1 uncultured Ruminococcus sp. | reverse complement strand
CATCGCTGATCGCATAATCAACCAAACCTCGCTGTTGAAAATACTGAAGACGTCCTTTAAAACGTTTGCGTGGATTTGTTATAAAATGGATATACGCAATAACAAAAGCGATCAAAAGAACTATTGTTGTAATAATTGCGCAGATCACCGGATCTTTCACTTCATTACTGTCCTCATCGGGCAGCATCAGAATCATAGTCCCAAAAATTTCGCCGAAAATGAACGCAGCTATCGAAACGGTGTAGAATTTATTTTTGCTTGTCAAACAATATCTTTTCAATTGATCCATTACATATTCCCCCCTTGATCAAGCAGCTTCACAATTTCATCATATTCGTTAATATCTTTTGTCGGTATGTCATTTGACTCAATATTCTTCTCAAAATATTCTTTAACAGTCTCACCGTATTTGTTTTTTATCTTTGTATCAATACCGGAATCAATGAGAAGTTCAATAAGTTTTTTGTCTGTTTGTGTAAAAGCTCCGTCCTCACATATCCATGCCGCAGCGCTGAACAATGCATTCGGCTGGTGATAACCTACTGTATCTCCATATGAATTAATTCGTTTCCACCCGTCTTCGCTGTAACCGTATTCTGTCAAAGCACCGTTGTCGATCAAAAATTCTACCATTTGAAGTTCTTTACTTCCGTCCGATATTATCTCGTGACGTTTGAAGTAATTCTCCAAAGAATACTGAAAACTGTACTCCTTGAACTCACGAGATTCATATTGAAATCTATCATCTATTTTTGCTCCTTGATCGAGCATTACCTGAACCATTTCGGGCGAGCTGTGTAGTATTACCCTGTCGAGTTCGGGGTAAATAGCTTCTTGTTCGTAAATAATAGCAGGATATTCATTCAAAATGGAATTCATAGCAGCAGCATCTTCGTCATTTACTGCGTTAAAAAACTCTTCAAGCTTTTTGGAAGGAACCTCGGCAACACCTGTGGGAGTAGTAATAAATGTCATTTTCTTGTCTTCAGATCGCTGATCGTTAAAAAAGAAATATGCGCTTATTCCAACAACTAAAATTGGAATTATCAGTAATACAGCAATGCAGCCGCAAGATTTTTCATGTATTGTCTGAGTTGGTTTGCTTTCAAATAAACTATTATCCGAATTATTCAAAGGCTTCTCCGGTTTGTAATCAACCCCCTCTATATTCGAATTTTTTGATATTTCGTTATCCTTATTCAAATTAACAGTTTTCATAGCAGCCTCCTTATTGTTGATATTTCTTTATAAAATACACAAAATATCATTTTTTCACACCTCCATATAATTCCATAACAATACGACACCGATATCATAAAAATAATAGACGATCGTATAGATAAAGCAAGTACAAATACAATTTAATTTTTATTTTCTGAATAAATTATAACATATTATTATTAGCTTTGCAATAAAGGTACAAAAATTCATGGGAATCGCTTGAAATTTTATTGAAGTTTATTCTTAAGACTCATTTCCTGTAGACCCAAAAATTTGGTTCTATTTACTGTATTGACGTCACCTATACCCCGAACCTCTGCGTTCGATCATCATATTTTCTTAAGAGGCAGATAGTGCTTAATTATAAACAAAAATCTGCGATAAGCAATATTCTAAGAATTGCCGCTGCAATTACTTTTTATCACTTAAATGAGAGATTAATTTTTCGTTGATCTATAGATTTCAATATGTATTTGATGTTTAAGGTGTAACGGATCGTCATATTTGCAAAGAATGCTTCGATACTCTTCCTCAAACTCGGCAGCTTTCTCATCAGACAAACTTGCACCCACACCTCGGCAGCTTTTTATTCTGCCTATCCATGATTCTTTTGAAAATTCAAGAACGGTATCATAAGAATGTATGGTTTCGATTTGAAATCTTTCTTCTGCCCAAAGTGGAAATGTATATCTAAATTCTCTGAAACCGTTCCCATTCCAAGCAGGATTATACTTTAGAACAAGATTTTCCATCTCATTGATAATCCTATCCTCAAAAGGAAGCCAATCCATAAATATTTTACAAAAAAGCCCCTGTGGTTTCAGAATTCTTCTTATCTCACCAGCCGCTTTCTCGGCATTAAAATAGTGAAAGCACTGCACAGCTGTTACAACATCAAAACTGTTATCCTCAAAGCCCGTTTCTTCCGAAGAACAAACCTTGAAATGAATATTTTCAATATTATTATTTTTAACAATTTGCTGTCCGTATCTTAATTGGTTTTCCGAAATATCAGAAGCGATAAAATCAGCTCCGGTTTGGTACATATTTAAAGGCAGAATAGCCGTGCCGCTTCCGAGATCAATAATTTTTTGCCCTTTTCTTCCTACACCAAAAGAGATGAGCTTATCATACATACTTTTGGGATAAATATTTCGATATTTTGCATAATTCTCGGATACTCTGCCAAAATCAAATTCATTACCGCTGTCAATAAAATCCAGTTTCATTTTCTGCACCTCAATTTATAAATAATAATTATCGCAATGTGATTTATTGCTATAAAACGTCAGCACAGGAGAAAATATTTAACTCCTGTGCTGACATTGTGTTTATGGATCAAATATTGTATTATTTATATTTATTTCCAATACTGCCTTTCGTTGGCAATCCTACGCTCGCACGTAAAACCTCAAGTGCATCAGCCGACGTGATCGAACCGTCGCCGTCAACATCTGCGAAAAACTCCTGAGAATCAGTGAAAACTTCAAGACTTACACTTTGTCTTAAAATACTTAAACTATCAGCCGAAGTTATCTGCTCGTCATCGTCAAGATCACCAAACAGACCGTTAATATCGATAAAGGCTACTTCATTCTGCGAAGCAAACTTCTCACCATACGAATTTTTCGACGCAAAAAGCTTGAACTTACCGGAATCCTTAAATGCGGTTGCCGAAATACTTGTCACACTGTCGGGAACAATAATTTCTTTAAGATTTTTACAGCCTGCAAATGCTTCATCTCCGATAGTGGAAACGCTGTCGGGAATTACGACACTCTCGATCTGCGAGTTGTTTCTGAATGCCTTTGCATCAATACCTGTAACCTTTGCACCTTGTATACTGCTCGGAACGGTCACTTCTTTTTCTGTTCCTTTGAATCCTGTCACCTTCGCTGTTTTATCGGGTAGGATCTTATAGGTTAAGCTGCCGCTTTGTACATCGGTGTCTTTTTTCGTATCCGTATCGGGTGGAGTAGGTTTGTCAGTGTCCGTATCGGCCGGGGTCGGTTTATCCGTGTCGGTATCGATCGGAGTGGGTTTGTCCGTGTCCGTATCGATCGGAGTAGGTTTGTCTGTGTCTGTGTCGATCGGGGTTGGTTTATCTGTGTCAGTATCGATCGGGGTTGGTTTG
>CACYDY010000086.1 GCA_902773245.1 uncultured Ruminococcus sp. | reverse complement strand
TAACGTTCAGTTCGCCTTTTTTTGCTGTATACTTACCGACTTCTTTGTCTTCGTCAACGGTATTTGCGGAAAGAGTTTTTACATAGTAACGACCAACGGACTCCTCTTCCACCTTGTTGAGGAACTCAAGAAGCTTTTCCTGATCTGCATAACCCGAGATCTTGATAGAAACATAGTAAAGCGGCGATCCGGTAAAGCTTACCTTGTGGCTTTCGTCCTCTGTTTCATTGCCTCGAACGAATGATGTCAGATAAATTCCTACATCGTCTATTGATTTCTGAAGATCATCGAGCGACTGCTCAGCGTCAACAAACATTTCATCCTGAAATTCTTCCCATTCTTTTTCAAGCTCTTCAATATCCTTCTCGATCGCTGCCTGATTTTGAATGGACTGATCGTAATATTCAAGAGTAGCCACTGCCTCTGCATGTTCGGAATCCATCACCGGCTTTTTATTCTTATACGGCATATATACCGTCGGAACGAACACAGCAACCGCAACAACGACTGCAACTATCGCAATAACCGCTCCCGGTATTTTTTTGTTATCATTATTCTTAGCCATTGCTTATTCCCCCTGAGTAGACTCAATCATTTCATCGAAATTCGTTCCTCGGCTTATTATCTTTCCGTTCGAATCCGTTTCTTCCTCTTCTTCTTCTGTATAGCCTACAACATTAAATGTGTGTCTGACGTCAAAGGTTTCGTCCCTTGTGTTAGCCTGAGCAGTGAACGGAGTTTCAATTGCAAAAAAGCCGTTGCTCTTGATGTCGTTTTGAAGCGCAACATAATCTTCAAGAGTTTTTACCGTGAATGCTGTTTCGATGGTATTCTGGTCGCTGTTTACGGCGTACGACTTTACAAAATCAACATTGTCGGTAAGCTGTTCGAAAACCTCGGTGAGCATTGCACCGACATAAGCATTCGGATTTGGCAAAGCCGCAAGATCCTCGTCAACGTGATCCATCTTGTCGTGGATCTCCAGCTGATGCGCAAGCAAGCCCTTGATCTCGTCGTACTTAACATCGTTGAGCTTCGACTGATCGTTCTGTGCGCGAACCTCAAGTCCATAGGACTTCATTCCTATGAATGCCATAATGCCGACAGCTACAATGGCAACGCCCATTGCAGCCATATTTATCAATCCGGTATTGATCGCGCCCAAGTCAACGCTCTTTGAACCCGAAGTGATAGCCAGGTTATATTCGCTCGAAGCGCCGCTGTTGACAAGATAAGAATATGTGTAGAAGCACGCTGTTTTATAACCGGCTTCGTCAGTTTCTTTGGTTATGATAGGAACGTTTGTAAGCGAAGTAAACGAATCGGAAATAAGGTTTATTTCGTCTGCCTGAATACTGATTGTTCTCAGGTGTTTGAGAACGCCCGGAATATACGCCGCAAAATCACTCGCATATATCTGATCAAGCTCGATACGGCAGCTCAAAAGCACCATACGAAGGTTTCTTACGATCTCATTTGAGAAGTTCTCAAAGGTCTGACGCATTTCACGTCCTGCCTGATGAGAATTACACTTGTCGGAAATACCGACACCGTACTTTCTGATAACCTCAAAGGCTTCTTCAAGCGTACAATTCTGATCGTTGGCAAAAATATTTACTATGTCGCCCAACGGAAGCGAGAACGAATGCGCATATATCGGAACACCGTTCTGCATTACAAGCAATCTTGCGGAACAGAAATCAAGGCTTATCAAAGCTACGGATTTGTCGTGGCTGTAGATACCGGTTTGAGCCATCTTTATCATGCTGACTGTCGGAGGAATCAGCTTGTAAAGATTCAAGGACTGTTCTCTGAATGCTACTTTCAGCTCTTCAACGAACGATTTCGGCATAATATAAACATTGGCGCTCAGCTGTGCGCTTTCCTCTGCCTTCTGATAGCCTGAGCCGTATTCACAGTTGATAAGAGAATATCCGCTGATATCATCACCAACAAGACCTCTTGCCTCATTTTCCGCAAAAATTCGAAGGTACTTATCCTTTGCGGGAGTATGTTGATATTCCTGACTGATAAGCTGATCGCATTCTGCGCACAGAATAACGTCTTTTATTTCGATTTTGGCGTTTCTCATAGCCATTCTGACTGTTTCGGCAAGTTCTCTCGGAAAGTTCCACGCCTGACCTTTAAGGTTTTCAGGAAGGAAAACTACAAGAGGCTCTTTAAAAGTTACCTCATAATCAGGCTTTTTTGCATTACGATCATTACCGCTGCTGACAAATTGTTTGCCGGTTTCAGCCGGTGTTATGCAAACATAATACTTTGATACCTGAACAATTACATATTTCATTTTGTGACTGCACCACCCTAAAAATTTTTTCCGACCAAATTTTATGATGTTAATCGTGAAATCGAACACGTCACATCACACTATGATACGTTATAATTATACAATAGATATGGCAATGTTTTCAATGCAAATAAATGTACAAATTATGTATCAATTTCTGTGCAATATTGCTTCTTTGTTGAATTGTTTACTAAAAAACAAACGTTATTTTGTTATATTTGGCGATTTTCTATAATTTTTTCGAAAATTCCAATGTTTTCCTTTATTTTTTGTTAATTTTTTCTTCACTCTTTTGTTTTAACGGAAATAAAACATTTTTCTAAATAATATTACAAAAACGTAATAAAAATAATTATCAATGAAATTTTATCAATGCCCAAATAACTTTTGAACAATTACACATATTGGTCAATTTGGGTAATAAAAATTTCGTAGGTTAACTCTTCCTCTTCCATAAAAATATATGTGTATTCTCTGCAAAAAATAAACGAATGCCTGCAAGTTGCAAACATTCGCTTAAAATTAATATTTATCACATATTATTCAAATGTCTTGGTCTGACCTACCAAAACGTTTTTGTCTGTCAAACCGACATAATATCTCAATACTATCAGCGCATCTCCGCTGGTGATCGAATCGTCCCCGTCAACATTTGCGGCGATCTTCTGAACATCATTAAAGTTTTCCAATCCTACAGATTCTCTCAATATCAGCAGCGAATCCATCGAGTCAATCTTTTCGTCGGAATTAACATCACCGTAAAGAATCGTTGTTTTTTCCGTTTTCTCCTCCGGCGTCTTTTCGGATTCCGTACCGGCAGCCTCTGCGGAATGCTTCACCAAATCTTTGGAGAGATCCTCGGTTTTATCATTAAACAGCTGTTCAACGCTGATCGATACGACCTCGTCGGATTGTGAAATATTCTTTTCCGCTTTAAAAGTAAATGTCACAATCTCCGTTTCATTCGAAAAATCACTGCCGTTTGACGCAAACATCTCACTCCATGAAATTTCACCCGACTTTGATTTATTTATTGCGAAGTCATAATTCTTATTGTTTATCTTTAATGTATTGTTAACATAAGAAAGCGCCGACGTGTCGAAGCTCAGGGTTTCCTGAATACCAAGCACTTTACTTGCTCCGCCGATTTTACAGGTCACGCTTACGCTGTCGCCCTTGTTCGCCTTAAAATATACTGCGGACGAAGAAGCACCGAGCGGGTTTTCTGCCGTGGAGCTTTTAGGTGTGTCCGCCGTTTCGTTGTATGTATATTGTGTTATCTCAATGTCAGTGCCCAAAGCTTTTTGATCCACAAACACAGCCGAACCGATCACGGCGCACACTGCCGCTGCAGCACAAGCAATGCAAATTAATCTTTTTGTCATCTCAGAGTACCCCCAAGCTTGTCTTTATTGATAATACTGTCCGATTTTATTTATATACTTTTATTTTAATCTATTTTCGTTGTTTTAACAAGAGTTTTTTGCAAAGCCTTATTATTTTGGTCAATATAATTAAATTCAATGCATTTTTTTGTATATTTTTATACTCACAATCCAAAAGATTTTCAACTTTAAATGTTTACTCAATCCTTTTTAAATGCGCTCCAAAGGCATTTTCTACGGACACCTGCATATTTCAAAGGTTCACATCACTGATAATAAAGGCAATTCTTAATGTTGTTTACTATACAATTTGACTATGGTTTTCTCAATTTGCCAGTTTGAGGCAATTCGGGAGAGCACAAGGGCGAAAACCATTACGCCGCCATGCGCTCTCCTGCGTTTTTGATTTAATCGATTACTTACAGCGCCAAATATGATAGCTGTACGGCGCAAGCTCACTGCCCGCACCGAAATCATGAACACCGCCGGCTGCTAAGGAACCACTGATTAAATCACGCCCTACGGGCTTGGCACTCATCTTGCTTGCCCTTTTTCGTCAAATTGCACTCAAATCGTTTG
>CACYDY010000085.1 GCA_902773245.1 uncultured Ruminococcus sp. | reverse complement strand
GGATTAGGCTTCGCCGTCACCGGCTCTGCCTTTGGAAACCGCCAGTACCCCAAGGGCACTTCCTGCGGGGCGCCTTTTGAAAAAAGCCGGGCAAAAACTTTAATGGGCTTCGCATCGCCAAAATTTGGCTGTTTCAATAACGTTGTCTGTATCAATCGGTATCCAGCTTCAACACAGCCATAAACGCATCCTGCGGCACTTCTACCGAGCCGAGCTGACGCATTCTTTTTTTGCCCTCTTTCTGCTTTTCAAGAAGCTTTTTCTTTCGGGTAATATCGCCGCCGTAGCACTTTGCAAGAACGTCCTTACGAAGCGCCTTTACGGTTTCTCTTGCGATTATTTTTCCGCCGATACACGCTTGTATCGGAACTTCAAAAAGCTGACGTGGGATCTTCTCTTTAAGCTTTTCAGCCATTTTTCTTGCTCTGGGGTACGCTTTGTCCGCATGGATTATGAACGAAAGAGCGTCAACGACATCGCCGTTGAGCATGATATCCAGCTTGACAAGCTTGCTTTCGGCATAACCCTTTAGTTCATAGTCAAACGACGCATATCCTCGTGTTTTTGATTTGAGCGTGTCAAAAAAGTCATAGATGATCTCCGCAAGCGGCAGCTCATAGTGAATGTCCACTCTGTCGGAGTCTATGTATGTCATATCTTTAAAAATACCTCGTCTGTCCTGACAAAGCTCCATGATGTTGCCTACATATTCGCTCGGAGCGTAGATGTGCGCATTCGTCATCGGCTCTTCCGCTTTTGCGATCACGGCGGGGTCGGGGTAATTGGTAGGATTATCGATCATTGTTACCGTGCCGTCCGTTTTGGTAATTTTATAAATAACCGACGGCGCAGTTGTGACAAGATCCAGATTGTATTCACGTTCGAGTCTTTCCTGAATGATCTCCATGTGAAGAAGTCCCAAAAATCCGCATCTGAATCCGAAGCCCAGTGCGATCGAGGTTTCGGGTTCAAACGAAAGCGATGCATCGTTGAGCTGAAGCTTGTCGAGAGCGTCACGAAGATCTGAATATCTTGCTCCGTCGGCAGGATAAATACCGCAGAAAACCATCGGCTGGGCAGGACGATAACCCGGCAGAGCCTCCTCGGCACGATCTTTGCTGAGAGTGACAGTATCTCCCACCTGAGCGTCACGAACCTGTTTTATCGAAGCGGCAATATATCCAACCTCTCCGGCATAGAGCGAACCTACCGGATCGAGCGACGTTGCGCGAAGATACCCGCATTCCACAACGGTAAACCTGCTGCCGTTTGCCATCAGCTCGATCTCATCGCCGACCGTCACTTTACCGTCGATCAGTCTGACATATATTATTACGCCCTTGTAGCTGTCATAATACGAATCAAAGATCAACGCCTTGAGCGGTTTGTTTTCGTCTGCTTCCGGCGCCGGGATATCGGAAACTATTTTCTCCATTACGGCATGAATGTTGATCCCCACCTTAGCCGAGATCTGAGGCGCATCTTCGGCAGGAATACCGATAACGTCCTCTATTTCGGCAATAACTTTCTGCGGATCTGCGCTTGGGAGATCTATTTTATTGATAACGGGAACTATTTCAAGACCGCCGTCAACCGCAAGATATGTGTTCGCAAGAGTTTGAGCTTCGATACCCTGCGAAGCGTCCACAACGAGAACCGCCCCCTCGCAGGCTGCAAGAGAACGTGACACCTCATAGTTAAAGTCAACGTGTCCGGGAGTATCGATAAGATTAAAAACATACTCCCTGCCGTTATCTGCAAGATAATTAAGCGTTACCGCATGAGCCTTGATAGTAATACCTCTCTCACGTTCAAGCTCCATGTTGTCAAGCAGCTGATCCTCCATATCACGCAGAGCAACCGATTTTGTCTGCTCGAGGATCCTGTCCGCAAGAGTGCTTTTTCCGTGGTCGATATGAGCTATAATACTGAAATTTCTTATTTGTTCTTTAGGGAACGACATTTTATCACCCTTTTTTATAAGTTAAATAGACTATCGTTTTTATTATAACACAAACCAAAGCTTTAGTCCATAATCTTGGGGAGCTTATTTACAAAATAATCCTGTCGCTAAAAGGAAAAAAGCCGGACAGATAGTCCTGCCCGGCTGATCGTGCGATCAAAAAACAACTTTCCGCATATTTTATAATTAGTAGAAATATACGTCCATCTTACCCTCAACTGTGTCGTTGATAACATAGTAAGCAGCCTGATCCTGCGGCTTGAGATAAACCTTGATAGACTTAATCTCGTCTGTGTTGCCCTCTGCAGCGTAGGTTTTCTTAACGTTTTCAACTACCTCGTCAATTGCAACCTGAACGTTTGCATACTCAACAACTACCTCGGTCTTTACAGCGGCAGGCTTCTTGGCAGCGGGCTTCTTCTCCTCAACAGCGGGAGCAGCTTCTGCCTTAACT
>CACYDY010000084.1 GCA_902773245.1 uncultured Ruminococcus sp. | reverse complement strand
TCAACGCCGCATCTTCTCAAAACGTCTACGGGAGCAAGAGCCTCTACCTCTTCAAATCCCTGAGCCAAAAAAACATATACCATTTCTATCAGCCTTTCTTTGCTAAAAATAAAACATATTAAACCTAAAAACAAATACGCTGTCTGTATTCGGGCATAGTCCGCAATACTTCTGTACGTTATTTTTTTCAATAACATTTATTAGTTTTCCTTGGATTTATAAAATCATTCCTTTCGGAATAATTATTAACAAATCGCTTTGGATGCCGAAAATTCTCATTCAGCTTTTCACACCGAATTTTTCACGCATTTCCTTTGCTTTTCCGCATGACATTTTTCCCTCGGGACAGCCGCCGTACAAGCAGCCGGGACCCGCCTTTGCAAAAATATGCGGACACACCTCTTTAACAAGCAGAAGCATTTGCTGCGCCACATCTCTGATTTCCCACTGCGCGCGGTTGCAGCAGCGGTGTTCAAAGAAATTCATAAGACTTCTTGCGTTAAAGGTGCAGATGATCTTTGTTGTGCAGGCATTCGGCAAAATGAATCTTGCGTCCTCGTTTGCGGTTTTCTCAAATGCGGAAAATCTCTTCTTGTCGAATTCTTTAAAATCGCCTATGATTTCGTTTTCGGTTTTTTCGGAAATATCTCCGAAAGCCTGCGCAGCATTTTCGTTTTCCGAAAGATATTTTTTTATTCCGGCAGCGATCAGAGAATCTCTTATCTCAACATAAGCCTTTGCTTCAAGTTCAAGCGCGTGTTCGTATTTTTCAAGAAGCATTGGGTCTTGAGCGATTTTGGGAGGGGTCACATACTCAAATGTGCTGCCGTCAACGTATCTTTGCGACTGCTGACTGTAGGAAGCGATCCTGTGACGCACAAGCTGATGTGAGCAAGCCCGTGAGATACCCTCTATTCCAAAGGTAAAAGAAGCGTGTTCTATGGGACTTTGATGTCCAAGTGATGAAAGCATATCGAGAAACGCCGCCGTTTTCTCTTCCGTCAAGCCTTCTTTGACGGTTTCAATATCCGATTTTGAATAACAGAGCTTAGCCGCCATAGCAACTGTCTGCTCGGGATCGGGTGTATGTGCCAATAAAGTAACCTTTGCGGACATTTCAGCCACCGCCTTTTCTATAATACTATCAAAAATTACACACCTATAGACTTTAAAATTATAACACAAAACTACTCTCTTATTCAATACCAAAACCCATTTTTTAACTATAATTGTGCAATTGTAATGTTATTACACCAATTTTCACCCTAAAAGTTAAAAATTTCGCATAACGAACTGCCAACGCCGGGCAAAAATCTATCCGCACTCATTTGATAGATTTTAAGTAAAATTTAAGTTAAAGGTTTATTATAGATATGATTATAAAATTGTAACGTCTGCATTTTTTTAATTTTTGGTAATTTTCAGCATAAAAACTACAGTAATTCATATTTTGTTAACAATTTTATAAGATAATAGGAAACGTTATACTTAAATTTTAAAGGAGTGAACAAAGTAATGGTAGAGGTCAGCAATATTACCAAATGTTACGGCGACAAAAAAGCCGTCGATAACGTCAGCTTCACCGTTAACAGCGGAGAGATCCTCGGATTTCTGGGGCCTAACGGTGCGGGTAAATCTACTACTATGAATATCATCACAGGTTATCTTTCGTCGTCAAGCGGAACTGTCACTATAGACGGCTGCGAGATTCTTGACGATCCGAAGGGTGCAAAAAGCAAAATCGGTTATCTTCCCGAGATCCCGCCGCTTTACATGGACATGACTGTTCAGAAGTATCTTGAATTTATGTACGATCTGAAAAAAGTCAAGCTTGACAAAGAGGAACACATCGAAGAAGTCTGCCGTCTGGTTAAAATCAGCTCGGTTTCTCACCGCCTTATCAAGAATCTCTCAAAGGGATACAAACAGCGTGTCGGACTTGCTCAGGCTCTTTTGGGCAATCCGCCCGTTCTTATTCTTGACGAGCCGACCGTCGGCCTTGACCCCAAGCAGATCATTGAGATAAGAAATCTCGTTAAAAGCCTTGGCAAAAAGCACACTGTTATCCTTTCATCTCACATTCTTTCCGAGGTTCAGGCGATCTGCGACAGAGTCGTGATCATCAGCAACGGCAGAGTCGTTGCCGACGAGCTTACCGAAAATCTGTCAAAAACGCTCATCAAGTCCAACCGTCTGAGAGTTCAGGTCGAGGGCAGCAAAACCAAGGTCATCTCAAAGCTTGAGAATATTCGTGACGTAAAATCCGTAAAAACCGAAAGGGAAATTTCAACGGGCATTTACGAATATATCGTCGACGCGCAGGAGAACTGCGACGTCAGGTCAAAGGTTTTCTTTGCAATGGCAGAGGAAAAAACTCCCATACTGCTTATGCAGAGCGCCGATCTGTCACTTGAAGAGGTATTCCTCAAGCTTACCAACGACACAAACTATTCAAACCAAAAGGGAGGCAATGACTGATGACTGCTATTATCAAAAGAGAGCTTTACTCATATTTCTGCTCTCCTGTGGCATATGTCGTTCTGGCAATTTTTCTGTTTTTCTCGGGATTGTTTTTTTCAATAATCTGCCTTAGCAACGACACCTCAAATCTTACTTACGTTTTCACAAACATGTTTCTTGTGGCTGTTTTGCTCACGCCGATCATGTGTATGAAGCTTTTCAGCGACGAGAAAAGACTCAGAACCGATCAGGCGCTTTTGACGTCGCCGACGAGCATTCTCGGGATCGTAATGGGCAAGTTCCTGTCAGCGTGCGTTCTCTATTTGGTATGCCTTGCTATTTACGTAATTTTCGGTTTTGTTCTTTCGTTTTTTGTAGACCCGAACTGGCCTGTTATTTTTTGTAATTTCTTCGGTCTGTTTATTCTCGGAGCTGCGCTGATATCTATTGATATGTTCCTTTCGTCGCTGACGGAAAGTCAGATGATCGCTGCTGTGACGGGCTTTGCAGTAGGACTGCTTATCTATCTTCTTGACAATGTTTCAAGCGCTATCCCGATAGATTTTCTCGCAAAGGCTGTAAAAAGTATTTCTTTCCTTTCGCATTATCAAAACTACACCGTAGGCTTGTTCAGTATTGCCGATCTTATATTCTTCCTTTCGGTTATCGCTCTGTTTGTGTTTTTAACGATCAGAGTTATCGAAAAGAAGCGTTGGAGCTAAGGAGGTGCTTTAAATGAACGAAAAAGAAAATAAAGAATTGGAAAAAGAGGAAAAGGATATTTCCGAAAAAGAATCCGACAAAAAGGCCGAGAACGAATCGAAAGCCGAAAATAACGAAAATTCGGACAGCAAAGACCAAAAAAACAAAAAAGACAAAAAACCTGCAAAGGAGCTTTCTCCGGAAAAAGCCGCAAAGAAAGCCGAAAAAAAAGACAGACGCGCGCTGAAAGCAAGAGCATTTAAGCGAGGCTGGTTTTCGGCTGCATTGGTCGCATTTTTCATCGCTGCGGTTATCCTCCTGAACCTTATTGCATCAACCCTGGTCGACAAGGTTCCCTCACTCGTTATCGACACGACAGGCTCGGATAACTTTGAGCTTTCGGAGCAAACACTCAACTACATCTCAAATCTTAAGGACGACATCAAGATCACTGTGCTCGCCGAAGAGAAAGACTACAAAGAAGGCGGCGAATACTTTATTCAAGCCGATTCCATGCTCAACGACTACGCAAACAAATCGGACAAGATCACGATTGAATTTGTCGATCTGAGTTCAAACCCCACTATAGTCAGCGAGTACCCCGACGAATCACTCAGCCAGTACAACATCATCGTTAAAAGTGACAAGGGCTACAAATACATCACACAGCAAGACTACTTTGATGTTCAGATAGATTACAACACCTATCAGCAATACATCGCCGGTTCAAAAATCGAAGAAGCCGTTACCTCGGCAATTCTCAACGTAACTCTCGATGAAAAGCCAAAGGTTACATTTATTTCCGACATAAACGACAACGACTATTCCGCTTTCAAGTCGCACCTTGAAAACAACGGATTCGAAACCGAAGAGATTTCGCCGGCTGTCGGAAAAATTCCCGAAGACACAAAAATTCTCGTTCTGTACACTCCTGTTACCGATCTTGACAGCTCGTATGTCGACACCATCGCAGATTTCCTCAACAATGACGGAAATCTCGGAAAAGAGCTTCTCTACTTCCCTTCAGAAAAGCTCGCCGACTTGCCGAACATCGACTCTCTTTTGGAAGAGTGGGGCGTTTCCGTTGAAAAAGGCTATGCGATCGAAAATGATACCAATTACATGGGTCAGCTCACAATGGGAGTATACCTTTTCGCCACAAATTATACCGACCAAACCTACACTGCAAATATGAAAAACTCCGCTTTGCCGTTTTGTGTAATAGGCGGTTATGCTAATCCTATAAATATTCTTGACGATTCGAAAGCGGTTTCGCTCTTTACACTTTCCGATCAAAGCGAAGTAATGTATACCGTTGAGTCGGCGGATCAGCCCCAATATGTTGAAAGTCCGAACGTTGTTCTCGGCGCGGCTGCCACAAAGAAGGACGACAACGGCACTTCCGACGACACTTCCGATGACAAGTCGTCGAATATTATTGTTATCGGTTCAAGCGTTGCCGCAAGCAAGACCTTGCTTGAGTCAAGCGTTTACGGAAATTCTTCATATTTCACGTCGATGCTGAACATTCTTTGTGACAGAGAAAACGTCGGTGTTTCCATCGAACCCGTTTCGCTTGAAAGCGACGCGCTCGGAATTACCACTGCAAAGATCAGGATTCTGTCTACTATTTTTGTGTTTATAATTCCTGTGGCAGTCCTTGTAACGGGTATTGTAATATTCGTAAAAAGACGTAATCTGTAATTTAAGGAGAACGCTCTATGAAAAGTACCACAAAATCGCTTATAATAGCTATTTCTTCGGTAGCTGTTCTTGCAGGCGCGTTTTCGGCTGTATATTTTCTGCTTCCCTCTCAGGAAGAAGCAGAAAAAAACAGCTCCGATGCGGTTTCTTCCGAAGAAGCCGATCATTATCACCTGATCAGCCACGTTCCCGCCGATATCAAAAAAATAGACGTTGAGAACGAAACCGGAAAATACACCATTCTTTCGGACACTCCGAAAACAGAGTCCACCGCCGAGGACGGCACGGTTTCAACAATAACAGACAGCACTGTCTACACCCTCGTCGGATATGAGGACATGAAGCTGCTTGACGGTTCACCCGACACGCTTGCCGATGACGCCGCAAGCGTTACCGCAGAAAAGATAGTAAACGACGGCTCAAAAAAATCCGACTTTGGATTCGACTCTCCCCGAGCAGTCGTGAAAGTAACATATCAGGACAATGAACAGAAAACAATAACACTCGGCAGCGACGCTCCCGACAACAAGGGAGCATACATCATGATCGAAGGCGACAGCAATGTTTATCTGACGGACAGCGACTCTGTCGACGGATATCTGATCGGCGCAATGGGCATGCTCTCCACCGAAATAGGAAAAGCCGCCGCTGACGATGATTCAAACAAATTTACAAAAATGGTTTTCAGCGGAAGTCTTTTTGACAATAAAGATGTCGTATTCGGCTACAACACAAGCGAAGCTTACTCCGAAACCTATGTTATAACCTCTCCCGACAAAACCATAGCTAACGAGGAAGCCGTCACCTACATGATGAGCAACATTCGTGAGTTTTCCGCAAACGAAGTGATCGCTGTAAATGCAGACGAAGCCAAGATCAAGGAATACGGACTGGACGACCCGTACGTAACCGTATCTGCGCAATACCCCGACCTCAAAGTTGACTACAAAGCAACAAAACCCGATGCCAACGGAGAATTCTATCTTTTGAGTGATAATATTATCTACAAAACAGACAAAAATACGGTTGCATGGGTCAACTACACCTATGATCAGCTTATCCCCGAAGATGTTATAGCCCCAAAAGCCGACAGCGTTGATAAAATCACCGTTGAATTCGGAAAGGATATCTACATTTTCGATATCACAAGAAACAGAGAAGTTTATTACGACACTGACAAGGATACGGACGTTGACAACACAACGCTTTCCGTAAAATGCAACGAAAAAGATATCAGCGAAGCTTGTTACAACGCTTTTTATCAGAATCTCACAAGCGCAAAGCGTTCCGGAATTACAAACGTTGACAGCGGAAAGGAAACACTGTTAAAGGTTACATTCCAATTCAGCGACAACACAACCGCAACCGCCGAATACTTTAAGGGCGAAAACAGAAAATGCCCCGTTTTGATAAACGGTACGATCGGCAGCACGGCGTATGAGTCATATGTCACAAAAATAATTGATGACACGGCAAAAGCCGCAAACAACGAGGTTGTAAAAAGTATTTACTAAGAGCCTGTTTAGTATCTACCGCAAGCATCTTTTCGGCAAATTTTGCTGATCTCTGCGTCAAAAATCCTTACAATACGACAGTAT
>CACYDY010000083.1 GCA_902773245.1 uncultured Ruminococcus sp. | reverse complement strand
TGGAAAACGGAGAAACGGACGTGCTTATACTCGATGAATTCAATACGGCTTACAATTTGAATTTACTTGACAGGGAGCTTGCCGACAGATTGGTTTTTGAAAACAACGGTCGGGTGGAGCTTGTTTTGACAGGAAGAGATCCTAACCGGAAATTCATAGACATAGCCGATTACGTCAGTGAGATAAACGCATTGAAGCACCCTTTGAAAAACGGCATAAAGGCAAGACGGGGCATAGAATTCTGATCAGTAGATGCTCCCTGTTTTTTCAAGGTCGTATTTCAGCTTTTTGATTATTTTCTTCTCAAGACGTGAGATGTACGACTGTGAGATTCCAAGCATATCGGCAACCTCTTTTTGAGTGTGAGCGCCTGCTCCGTGCAGACCGAATCTCAGTTCCATGATTTGCCGCTCTCGCTTGGAGAGATGTTCAACAGCCGACAAAACGAGTTTATATTCGACCTGCTGTTCGAGATCGGCGTTTACAACATCGGGATCGCTGCCCAGAACATCGCTCAAAAGCAGCTCGTTTCCGTCCCAGTCAACGTTTAGCGGTTCGTCTATTGAAACCTCGTTTTTAAGCTGGGAGCTTTTGCGAAGAAACATGAGAATTTCATTTTCAATGCAGCGTGAAGCGTATGTTGCAAGCTTTATATTTTTTTCGGGTCGGAACGTGTTGACAGCCTTGATAAGTCCTATTGTTCCGATGGAGATCAGATCTTCGACCGAAGCCGACGAGGATTCAAATTTTTTTGCAATGTAAACCACAAGCCGCAGGTTGTGAGTGATCAAAGGCTGACGAGCGTCTTCGTTTCCCTGCATTATCTGTTCCATGATCGTTTTCTCGGATTCCTTTGAAAGCGGCGGCGGAAGAGTTTCCGAGCCGTTGATGTAATAAATGGTTTCGGGAGTCATTTTCAGCTGGATCTGCACGAGTAAAAGCTTGAGTGATAATAACAGTGAGTTGAAATTCATTTGTCATTTCCTTTCTTTTTGCTGTGTGATGTTTTTGCGTTTTTAACGGTATGTGCGAGTGTCAGATAGTAAACCGTAAAATCAAACAATTTCATAAGGGATAATTGCTTGAAAATCTCCCGTGATAAAGCTGTCGTTACACAAGGCTATGTAAACGGTCTTGTCACAGGGAATGTCGTTGAGAAAAACTTTTTCCGCTTTGAAGCACGGCATTATTCCGCCCCCCCCTATCGCCGTGAACGGAACAAATCTGATGTTGTTGACCGATGTTCGGTAGTTCAGAGTTGTTACCGTTTCGTATTCCAAAATTTCACGAGGGGTTACCGGTTGGGCCGTTTTGCGGCCGATAACTATAACGGGGCATTGAGAAAACGGTTCTTTCAGGGAGTTACCCGTATCAATTTTTGCGGTGACCCGTACAAAGCCGTTATTGTTGCCGACAGTCAGAATGCACCTTGTCGAAACAACCTCGTGTCTGCCTGAAATTGTGTTGAAAATTCTGAAAGCGAGATAGCATATTATCGAATATATCATCAAAGCGGTCGGGGATATTTGAAGATATACAACGCTGTTTTTTATTATCAGATTTTTCGGAGTAAACAGAAACCATAGGGCTATCACGATCCCGCAAAAGAAAAATGTGGCAGTCAGAAAAACGGCAAAAAGCTTTATAAACTCTTTCGGACGTTTTTTCCCGAAAGCAGAAAAAACGGTTACACCTCCTACGGCAACTTTCAGGAGCATATTAGCCAAAAACGGAATTTCGGGAAGAAGAATCGAAAGCGAGCATAAAGCCCCGACTGCCGAACCCAAAATCAAACGTCTGATTTTGATATCTGTGTGAGTGTAAAAGCTTGCGCATGAGAGCAGAAGATAGTTAATAACAAGATTGACGCAAAGAAGAATATCAATATAGATTGTTTGCACTTCGTTCACCTCGGTTATAATTATGCCACAAGTCGGGTGAATAACTTGTCGCATTTTTACACGGGAGGTTAATTTTTTATTGTTTGGATTATCACGCATAAAATCTATAACATTTCTTAAATATTATTACAAATTATTAAGAACCCATTGCAATTTTTCTTGGAACATCTTATAATATAATAGTGCGTTTTAGATAAAAATGTCGTATAGCAATATCGAATTTTATTGTAATAATATGCTACTACTTTACTTGACTACTACGATAAAATATGATATAATAATTATCGGAAAATGCGGAGCTTTCGAAAATATAAAAAATCCGCTTGATAATTTTAGTATGAATACAAACAAAGATAGGTGGGAGTTCAATGAATGGCATAATCGGCTTTGAAAATGAAGAAATGGCGGTTATGAACCTTAGCAGACTCTATTCAAGCTATGGTTTTAAACAGTTCAAAATGAGCAAATTTGAGGAGTATGATCTTTATGCTAAAAACAAGGATTTTCTTCTCGGCAGCAATGTGATCACGTTCACCGACACAAACGGAAAGCTTATGGCATTAAAGCCTGACGTTACGCTTTCGATCGTAAAAGGCTCGGGAGATAATCTGAGTCAGCCCGAAAAGGTTTACTACAGCGAAAACGTTTATCGTGTCGACAAGGGTACGCATCAGTTCAAGGAGATCATGCAGGTTGGTCTTGAATGCGTCGGTGATATCGACACCTACTGCATGAGCGAGGTCATAATGCTTGCAAAAAAGAGTCTTTCCGCTATAAGCGAAAGGAACATTCTTGATATCTCACATATGGGCTTTATCACGGGTATTCTTGACGAAACGGGACTTTCCGACAAACAGAAGAAGCTTATCGTTTC
>CACYDY010000082.1 GCA_902773245.1 uncultured Ruminococcus sp. | reverse complement strand
GCCAGACGAAATACGCACCCCTACTTTTTGGGTCAGGTAACTTCATCTCCTGCGTCAGAATTTGTCCCTAAGGAGAGGTCAACGAACGTGGAGCGGCAGACGAAATACGCACATCAACTTTTTGAGATAGGTAACTTTACCGCCTGCGTTTGATCCTCATATTATCGTAAGTTGTAAACAGTAAATTCAAAACAACTGCCACGAATTTTAATGCACGGTTCGTTCAACCTCATCGTTATTATCAGTCTTTTAACAAACGGTTTGATTAAATCAACTAATTACTCACATTACAAACTTATCTACTTGAATTATCCTTAAAATTGAAAAACGGAATTACAAGCTCTTTTAGAAAAACACCGGAAGCAAAAAACAACCATATATAATAAATCCGATAACGATAATTACCGGTATAACAAGCACTATCGTCAGAAATATTTTGATCCTGCGTTGTTTATCGTCCTCGGTCATTCCTCGATCTCTCTATAGCTCTTAGCAGACTCATCCAGCACAGCTATAAGACGTTTTTCATCGTTAGTGCCTTCGTACTCCTTGGGATAGATCACACACAGTGCGGTATTTTCCAACGCACCGTCAGCCATATCGAAACCGTACATATAAATCAGCAGCTCGTTGTCATACGGCAGCTTTGCACAGAATTTGAAAATGCCTTTGAGCGCTTGGCACTCTATCGCTCCGGGGATATCTCCGATTTCCTTAAAGCTTTCGCAGGCTTCATAAGCTACCTCGTCACAAAGTAAACTGATACTCGGGAAGGTTGCTTCATTAATATCATCATATTCCGGGTCACAGCCGGGAGCATAAACCTCCACGATCGGAACTTCCATTGCGTGAGATTCTACATGGACAAAACTGTCGTTGACTTTGAATGAGATACTTACTTCGTCAAACTCGTCCTCTACAAGATGTGATGTTGGCGCAAGGATAACCTTGCCGTTTGGGTCGTTTTGAATTGTCATGGTCATATTCTCCTTTTTTCTGCTTTATCGTATTTTATTTAGTATACTTAATGCTGCTTTGTTATCAGGCTCCATTTTCATCAGTTCCTTTGCGATCGACTCAACTTCGTTTTTTTTGATCAGTTTGTCGGGAATATCGTAAAAGAACAGTATACTCTCCAAATTAATTGCATTATATTCAAGCTTCAACATTTCCCTTGCACGAAATAGTGCAGCGAAATATGCACCCTCAATATAGCACAACGGATACATCATAACCTCCATCGCCAATTTGATCCATAGAGCCGCATTTCCTTTTGTGATCATATATTGTATAAAGCTATATATGCTTATACTTTCCGTATCATAAGCTAACGTAAGAATAGTGTTGTGCACATCAGACGGATCCATTTTATTACAAATACTTTAAGCTGATTGGTAATTGCCTTCAAATATATATTCCTTTATTTTCTCGGTCATTTTAGTCACTCCTGCAAATTGGATAATTACCGGTATTTTGTATTCATTACATTCCTTTATCTTTCAAGGTCTGCAATATTTCCCGATACATATCTAAAATATCCGACACGCCGTCTCCTGATTTGTTTGTAAAACGGCGTCGCCGCAAATCCACCTCGTCGCAATGAGAGATTCCCCTGCCGGAATTGCTGCGGACAATGCCTTTGAAATCGCCGTGTTTTACTCCTTCCGGGGTAAGCAGTCCGTCATTTTCACCCTCGATCAGATTAACTATCGCATGAGGAATACACATCACAATATCGCTTGCACTGTTTTTCATAACGCAGGCATAGCTTTGGTAATAGATGTTCGGGTCGTCGGGGTTCTCCTTATTGAATTGATTTGTATATTCCGTTGAAAAGGAAAGGAACACCTTGTAAGCATTAGGATTTCTGTCACCCTGCAATCGAAGCCAAAGGTCAGAGCAGCCGCCTGCAGCTTTCACGAGCGGCTTCGGCAATTTCAGCACCCGGTCAATAGATTTTGAGCCGTTGTGAGGCGTGTTGATAGTTGTGAGCGAGGCAACATATTGATTTATACCGAGATGACAGATCGCATAACGCATATCCATGCCTCCCTTTGAATGAGAGATAACATTGAGTTTTTCCGCACTTGTTTCACGGATTATATTTCTGATTCGCATTCTGAGTGCCTGTGCGTTATCCTCGATCGTACCGTTGCTGTCCTGATTTCCATAAAACACGTCATTTCCGTCATCTGTAAAAATTTGGGGAATACGTCCCCAATAGTTGATTATCCTGCTGTCACGAAATCCCATTCCGTGAACGAGCAGTATGGGGTATTTTAACATTGTAATTACCTTCCGTTTTTCATCTGATCATATTATATCGTGAATTTCCGATTTCGTCAATTGCAGTTCACACTCTTACTTTTAATCAGTGGTTCCTTAAATACTCATACAACTTTAAAAGCGGAATATCGCTTTTTTTACCGATGATCTTTTCATTTAGCAAACCTGCCGAATCGAGCTTATCGTTAAATTCTATATACTTATACTCCCTGTCTTCGTCCTTTAGTCTTATCCGGAGCAAGATCCGCTGCTGCGTGGAATATCTTATTCTTACTTCATAAGGTTCGCAATGTACGGATTTGATATCCGATATTTTTATTTCACGTTCTTTTAAAATGTGCTTGTATCGCAGTACATCTCCGTCGGAAAAAATTACGGTTGGTGTCTTGTCATAGTAGTATCCGCACACCCAAACTACAGACAATAACAAAATAAAGAAAAGCACACATCCAAGCTCTGTTTCTATGAATGCTAACGAGAATATCCAAACATATAAAAACGCCGATACAACTGTGAGAATATGTAGAAATTTGCGTTGATGTATATTAACTGTGATATTGTTATCTTTTTTCACGAGCTTCATTCCTATCTACTGTTCGATTTCAATGTGTTTTGCGATGCGGCTATTCGGATAGTATTCTACCGTTATGCCCTGTTTGTGTGCATAAACTGAAATGTTGTCAGATATCTTCATGGTGTGGCTTTTATCAATTTCGGTGCAGCTGCTGTCTATATATTCATACTGCGATTTGGTGAGATAAATATATTTATCATGACCGTTCGGATAGTAAACTAACAGCTCCTTAGATTTTGAAAAAGATTGATAATAACTTGTTGTAAATGTTTCAGTTCCTTTTATCGAATCCTTCACGAATGGAATAGCAATCCATGACAAACCAATACAACAAATTATCGTCATAACGCATATTGTTTTATATGTTCTTCTATGCTCTTTAGTTCCGGCGTTATCCCGACTGCAAATCAGAACATATGTAAGCCAAACAGAGTTTATTATCATTAGCAGCCACAATAAGGTAACTGCATAAACGGCAATATATCCACATCGTCTTGGAATTTGTGACATAAAAGCGATTCCGCAAAATAAAAATGCGTTGTAACCTGTGGAATTTGACAGTTTATGCTGTGGTGAGATTTTTTTCATAATACATTCCCTTTCCAAACAATACCTTCCTCAAAGTGATAGACAATGCCGTTTTCTTAAAGTATAACTTCAAACTCAATATGAAGATCGTTGAGTTTTTTCATCTGTCCAATCATCAGCCAAAGAATACTCGTGATAGCCTTGCATTATTGTAAAATAGCAGAAATCATCTTTATTTCCCGCATTATTCGCCCTGCCCTACATTTTTAATAACAAATCATCATGTCAGTTTATATTCCTATATCATATATTAAGTATATCACAGAATTGGGGCAATATCAACATAACTTTTCTTTAAACAGTATCATACAAAAAGTGAAAAATCTTTTTCGTTAGCTCTTGACAAAAGAAAGAAACGGTGTATAATATTGTTTAGCAGCTAAACAATATTATGAGGTGAATTATGAATACAAGTATAATTCAAAAAAGTCTAAGATTAATTAACCGGTACAATAGTCTTACAAAAAAGGCTCGTCACTACGGTATGCCATTTTTATTGTACCCTTCGGAAATACATATGATCGAAGTTATCGGTTCGGAAGATGAGGTAACAACAACCAAACTCGCCGAAATACTCGGGATCACAAAAGGCGGTGTTTCTCAGATAACAGCAAAGCTCCTTGAAAAAGGGCTTATTATCAAAAAGGAGCAAACAGGCAGCAACACAGTTTTTATAACGCTTTCAGACAATGGGCAGACAGCTTTTATAGAGCATCGAAAATTTCACGAAAAAATGCTGTCAGATATAGACTCCATTACAGATTCATTCAGCGAAGAAACAATAAACGCAATACAGCTTTTAATAGATACCATAGAAAACGAGCTTAACAGAATAGAAACGGAGTATGAAACATGACATTTGAAACATTGGGCAACAAAAATAATCCCGCAATACTTCTTATTCACGGAATGATGAGTTCGGCAAGAGATTGTATGACGTTCGGTCGTTATATGTCCGATGAATACTATGTGATCATGCCGACACTTGACGGACACGGACACGATGGAACAGACCTTTTGGAAGTTGACCGGGAAGCCGAGAAAATAATCGCATATTTGAAAGAAAACGGCATTCAATCTCTTTCTTTGATCCAAGGCAGCTCAATGGGTGCGGAAGTTGCTTTGGAAGTTCGCCGCCAAGCCGCTGCGAATAATATTCCTGCGAAATTGTGCTTTTTTGATGGCGGACCGTTCTTTCACTTTACACCGTGGTTTCGTGCAATTATGAGAAAGCGTTTTACAAGCCTTGTAAAAATACTTGATACAGACGATCCTGTCAAAGCAAAAGAAAACCTGTTGAATAATCCTTTTCTGAAATTTGCGGTAAAGGATAAGCTCGAACAGTACAGCGGATTGATCGATTCAATGGTGAAAGAGCGTCGTCATTTCTCCAAAAAGACCGTAGCAAATCTTGTCAATATTTGCTACAAATGTGACCTGCCGGATTTTTCCGCCGATGAACAAAAGAGATTTGTCTTCTTTTTTTCGATCGAAGAACCGGCTCGAGATTCAAAGAAACGTCTTGTCAAGGCGTATCCCAATGCACAATATAGAGATATAGAAAACTATGGTCATTGCAGTTATCAATTCATGGAACCTGAAAAATATGCACAAATGCTGAAAGAATATATTGGGTAACTACAATTAAAATATCTGTTGCAAATGACAATAATCCTTTTATAGGGGGATGGGCGATGTCAACGCAGTAAAATAGAGCCAAATTATGTGTTCGACAGGACATGAACCTTAAGCTGTGAACAGTGGTTTTGAGTGTACCAATGACATCATTTGATGTGGTTGATTTATTTATATCGGCTGCTCGTTTGATATTATATCATACAATATGTTTTTTATTTGCAGATAGTGGTTATAATAACAGATATGTATAAATCTTGATTACTCTGTTTACAATAAAACAGAGGTGATATTATGGAGATAAGAAAATTTAATGCAGCACAGGAACAATTGAAAAATACCGATCAGCCGCGTGTCTTTAGAATCAGACAAATGTCAAAGAATAAGAAGGCGAACAAATCTGTAATTGAAAGGACAGCCAATTATTCGAATAAAGAACCTATAACGATACATTATGAAGAAGAAAAAGCAATTTCTCCGGTTTATCCGGAAATAGATAATGATCTTGCAAGGGATAATATTGAAAATGATATGACTGCGGCGGATCTGCAAGACCTATAACGCAGCAGTCGGCTATTCCCATTAAACAAAGCGTAGTATCAAAGTGTATTTTTTTCTTTACAAAAATCTCCTTATGTTATATAATTAGAACACAAAGTTTATTAACTTGACTATAAATGAGAAATTTCGGAATTAACCGGGAAATATCAAGAGAAGACAGCGATATTAAGCTTTTTTGTAATTTGGAATGTTATGCGGAATTTTCTCATTTGAAGAAAAAAGTTTGAACTTGTTTTAACAAAATGAGCAACACCAATTTTCTGGAAAAATCTTTATATCTTAAATTAATATAAGAGTTGTTGTGCTTTGTTAAAACAAAAATATTTTTTGTAAGGAGTGTATTTTTAGTTGGAAAAAAAACGAGTCCATAGCTTAGACGTGTTGAGAACGTTGTTTGCGTTAATGGTATGCTTTATTCATTGTTCGCCTACGAACAGTTCTTATTCATTGATAATAACACGTATGGCTGTTCCCGGATTTTTCATGATAACAGGTTTCTTTCTTGAAAGTATGATCGAAAAGAAACGTATTGTTTCACAGATAAAAAAGATTTCACTGATACTGTTACAAGGTTGGGCGCTTTATTTTGTGATATACTTACTGCTGGCTTTTAAAAGTCATAATGTTTTAGGATATCTCAATAAACAAATTAGTTTGAAAAATCTTTTCAACGCTGTTGTTTTTAATAAGCTTGAAATTGCAGGTCATCTGTGGTATTTATGTGCGTTGGTTTGTGGTTTGGCAGTTATTGGTTTATTAGCTCGATTTAAGCTGATGAAGATACTTTATTTTACGGTACCGATTGAATTGTTGGGTCTGCTGATCTTTGGAAAATATTCCTTGCTTGTTTTTAATACAAACATTGAAACATTTTATACAAAGAATTGGCTTTTCGTTGCAGTGCCTTTTATCTTTCTTGGATATTGTGTAAAAAAGTATCATAAAGTGTTTTTTGAAAAGATCAATATACCCATTCACGTGATCCTGCTTGTTGTGTGTACTTCTTTGGCATTTTTTGAGAGAATGATACTCTTAAATATTGGGCGCTTGGCTACACGTGATTTTTACTTGGGAACGATACTTTCTACATTTTTGTTCTTTTTGCTGGCTGTGAGATTTCCCGATGTCGGAAAAGACAGCGTGATAGAACGCATTGGAAAAAAATATTCACTTGATATATATATCGTACACCAGTTTATTATTGTAGTAATGAACAGGGTTTTTGATGCGGTTATTTCCGCTGTACCCTCGGCAGGAATGATTCGGTATTTTGAATTTTTTGCTGTCTTTTTGACTTCTTTGTTTATTGCGTTTATGTGGAATAAATTCAAGGGCTTAATAAGTGTTTTGATCAAAAAACTTATTAAGCCTGCTGAGAATAATTAATTTTTACGGCGGAGGAATTTTTATGAAGAATTATACCTACATACCCAAAATGGTCTGTTCAAGAGAGCTTTCGTTCAGTGTTGAAAACGGAAAGCTTTACAACGTGAAATTTGTTGGCGGATGTCACGGTAATCTCAAAGCGATCGGAAAGCTTCTTGAGGGAACCGACGCTCGCAAAGCAGTAGAGATCCTGAAAGGAAACGACTGCAAGGGCAGAGGCACATCTTGTGCCGATCAGCTTGCGATAGCAGTTGAAAAAGCATTGGAAGAAGAGGAAACAAACTAAGGAACTGTTTAGCGGCTTTTTTCCTTGATCTCAGCGAAAATTATGATCGAAAATCTGCTGATATTGAAATACTAAACAGCCTCTAAAAAATATTTGCGCCAATTACAAAAACCACACGACAGCTTTATTAGGCTTCGTGTGGTTTTTCACTACAATCTTGGATCTACCGGTTCGCTTTCGAATGCAAGAACACCAAATGAACATTCATGCACACGATAGAGAGGCTCGCCGTTTACAAAACGGTGAAGCGACTCCATTCCAAGCGAGAACTCCTTTAGTGCGAGAGTTCTCTTTCTGTTAAGAGAACGTTTTTTAAGTCTTTTTAAGTGGTTAGGTTCAAGATATTCAGCTCCGTATATAATTCTCAGATATTCTCTGCCTCTGCATTTGACTGCGGGCTGTAACAGCTTGATCCCCTGCTTTGCAATAAACGTTTCCGGTTTTACAACCATACCTTCACCGCCATTGGACGTCAGCTTCAGCCACCAATTTATCGCTGCATTTATGCTGTCGGTATTTTCGGTATCAACTGCGATATATGGTGTAGATATCAGTATTTCGTCATGATTTACCAAGTATTTTTTGATATTTTCCATGTGCCAAATGTGTGTTTCATCACTGAAAACATTACCTTCAACGGCGAGAATATGGAACGGAGCAATTCTCAAATCATCAACAGATGTTACCTTCCAACAGTATTCACCGTAAGACCGGCAGTAATTCTCGATATCATCAAGCTTCTTGCTGTAACGTTCAAGAAGTTCTTTCGGGCTGACATTTTGTCCCGAAACCGAGCTGTCAACTTCAAACGGAATATTTTTTCTTCCGCACGTGCTTTCAAGAACTTTAACGGCAGCGGCAATACTCGATTTGCCTGCCCTTCCGGTAGGTGCGTACTGAGTTTGTAAAAGTCCCTGTGCTTTCTCGCTCCATGGCATTAGCTCAGCGTCCAGGCAAACCCAGTCGGTTTTGAAATCATTCCAAAAGTTGGATTTTTCAAGAACGATTCTGATTCTGTTGAGAATAGATTTTTCAATTTCCAAATTATCAAAAAACCGTCTTCCTGTTCTTGTGTAAATGATCCCGAATGTACCGTCGGCAACGCCGAAGCGTCTGACGGCAGTTTCTTCATTTTTACAAACGACTGTCACACATCGTGATCCCATGTGTTTTTGCTCGCAAATAATGTTTTTTATTCCACGGCTTTTGTAGTAATCAAATGCCTGGATCGGGTGTTCGAGATAATCGTCAAGTTCACTTGTTTCACATGGCGACATGGTAGGAGGGAGGTAAATCAGCCAATGAGGGTCAACTGCAAACCGTGACATGATCTCAAGCGCTGCCGCCGCATTGTTTTCATGAATGTCAACAGAGGGCATAAGCTCGGTTTCAATGTGAAGCTTTCTGTTGAAATCTCCGACAGTAAGCAGATCGCCCATGCTGCTGTCAAAGTTTTCTTTTAACGGCTTTATTGGTTCGTAGTAAGTGTCGAGTGCTTCAACGCTTACAATTTCTTTTTCGGGGTAACGATATGCAGTCAGCTTCCCTCCGAAAACACATCCTGTATCAATGCAAACGGTGCCGTTTGTGAAGTTTACGTCTTTGCTTGCAATGTGACCGTAAACAACCGTTGCACGACCTCTGTAATCCGCTGTCCAGTTATGTCTTACAGGCAAACCGAATTCGTCGGTTTCACCAGTAACTTCTCCGTAAAGACAGAACTCACGCACTTTTTTCGAAGCTCTTCCTATATACTCATTTTTAAGTCCTGCATGAGCTATAACGAGATTACCGTTGTCAAGAACATAGTGGCTTATCAGATTGTCAATAAACTCAGCAGTTTCCTTTTTAAATTCCTCACCGCAAGCTTCGATCTCGTTTATAGTTTTCTCAATTCCATGAGTAATATTAATGTTTTTTCCTCTGAGATATTTCAGAAGCTTGACATCGTGATTTCCCGGAACTGCTATGGCTGAACCTGATTTTACCATATCCATAACAATGCGCAGAACATCGGCGTTCCGATTGCCTCTGTCGCAAAAATCTCCCAAAAAGGCCGCTTGTCTTTTGTCAGGGTGACTGTAGACACCATCGTTTTTTTCATATCCGAGTTTATCAAGCAGCATTTCAAGTTCATCGCAGCAGCCGTGAATATCACCGATTATGTCAAACGGTCCATGCTGATCCTTTTTGTTGTTCCATAACTTGGTGCGGACTATTTCGGCATTGCTTGCTTCGTCAACGGTATTGATAATATAAACAAACCGAAAGCCTTCTTTTTTTAAGCTTCTCAAGCTTTGCCTGAGTGCTCTGCAATGCTGGTGAATTACTCTGTCAGGCAGATTACGGTCTGTCCGAGCTTTATTACGCCTTAGAATTACATCTTCCGGAGTATTAAGAACAATGGCAGCAGCTTGAACGTTCTGCTTTTTTGCAAGCCCGATCACTTGTTTTCTGGCACTTGACTGAACGTTTGTTGCGTCGATAACAGTAAGCTTTTTGTGATCAAGACGCTTGTTAGCCGTATAATAAAGCAGATCAAACGCTTCTGCCGAGATTTGCTGATCATTCTCGTTGTCAGTTATCATACCCCTGAAAAAGTCGGAAGACAGCACTTCCGTAGGCAAAAAATGTTTTCTTGCAAATTCGGACTTTCCCGACGAGGTCGCACCGATCAGAGCAACTACGCACAATTCCGGTATTTCGATCTTAAACTTATCCATTTCTTGTAAACACCCCCATTTGTGTCGGAGTTCCGCATTTTTCATCAATATCGCCAATGCCGCTTGTAACGCATTTGTATCCAAAGCTTTGGCAAATATGCTGACACCAATTATTAAATTCTGTTCTTGTCCATTCAAATCGGTGATCGTCATGGCGAAGTCCGTTTTCTTTCATTGTTGAATAATTATCGTTGTATTCTCTGTTCGGAGTGGTGATAATAACAGTTTTAGGTGCGGCAAATTCAAACAAAACACGTTCAAACGACGGGATCCTCATAGGTTCGATATGCTCGATCACTTCTACAACGCAAGCACAGTCATAGCCTTCAAAACGTTTGTCTTTATAAGTGAGTGATGCCTGCATGAGAGTGAGTTTATTTCTCATAAAATCGTTCATTTTCTCGATTTTCAAACGCTGACCGGCTTTCTCAAGTTCTCTTACAGAAACATCGCAGGCAGTTATCTTTTTTATCTGTGG
>CACYDY010000081.1 GCA_902773245.1 uncultured Ruminococcus sp. | reverse complement strand
CAAATAGACTTCCGCTCGGAAACTGCCTACTAAAAATATACACTTTGTGTGCGGTCACACGGCCGCAGGTAATGCCGCCTTACATTTTGTAACAACAAATAGTCTTACTCTCGGAAACTGCCTACTAATATTACAAACTTACGTGCTTTATAAACACGTATTTTCATCAACTTACACGTTAGTCAGACATTTCACCAAGACTTTTCTCGGCAAACTCACATATCTCGTTTATTGAATTTATTGCTTCTTCTTTTGAAATTCTCAAATTGTTAAAATCGTCTGTTACACGGTCTATTTCGATCAAGCAGCTATGGATCATACGAGTCATAGTGTTATATTCTTCGGCGTCGTTGAATTTCTTTCTCATAGCTTCAAGATCAACTTCGATATGCGCCTTTTTTTGATTTGCATATCTTGTGATGTATGAGCCTTTACTGTCTTTCCTGTTATATGCTATGTAAGCCGGGATATACTGAACCTGGTCCGAAAATTCGGAAGGAGCTTCTATTGAAACCTTTCCGATTATGTTGAACGGATTTTCCATAAACATCAAATGCCAAATGTAAAATATTACAGTTGAAACCGCTAAAACTGCAATTTGAATATTATTATCAACATTAAAATAATAATCCAACGTTTTTACGAGCAAAAAGCTCCACATCAAACTCAGACCTATGCTCACCAAATGACGGACAAACGTTATCTGCATCGTAATAAGATAAACTGCCGTAACTCCGGCAGCCGTCAAAATTCGGAATTTCAACTCTAAATCACAATACTCGGGCAGAAACTTAATACAAAAAAAGAATATAGCAGTCACATTCCAAAAATAAATGTTCAGCAAAGAAAACTTAAATCCAAGCATGACAAAACCCTCTTTAAACAAAAACACCCTGCCACAGGCACAAATGGAAAGCCTATGACAGGGCATTAATACTACAAAGCTTATTTCTTTTCCGAAGCCTTATTCTTCTTTTTAAGCTGCCAAATAACCCAAAGAGGAGTAGCAATGCAGATCGAAGAATAACAGCCCGAAACAACGCCGAACATCATCGGAAGCGCAAAACTCTGGATAGATGTGATATTATAAATAAAGCAAACCACATAAACCGATGTAATAGCCGCAAGTGTAGTGATGGAAGTGAAGATAGTTCTTCTGATACACTGAGTCATACTCAGGTTGTAGACATCTACAAGATCCGCTCTCGGACCCATTTTAGCCTTGTTCTCTCTGATTCTGTCATAGATAACGATGGTATCGTTAAGAGAATAACCCAAAATCATAAGAATAACAGCGATAAAGTTACTGTCGATATCCATACGGAAAATTACAAAAACAAAATAAACAATAACCATATCATGGAGAAGCGCAACAAGACCCATAACACCTGCCGACATACCGCCGATCTTCTTAAATCTGAACGTTACGTAAATAACCATCAAAACACAGGCAATTGCAACGGCAACAAGACACTTTACAAAGAACTTTGTACCCATTGTAGGATCAACCGACGTAAACTCGCTTACTTCGAAATTATTGTCGGGATACTTGCTCTCAAGCTCCTGCGAAATAGTCGACTGTACCTCAGCCGAAATAGCGCTTGTGCCGGGGAACTGAATTGTAAAATAATGTCCCTCACCCTTGTCGTTATTTCCGGCAAGGTTTTTTGAAATTGTAAACGAAACCTGATTGTCGGGAGTGATCTCCTGAACAAGCGATTTAAGCTCGGACTCGTTCACATCGCCGTTGTAGGTGTAAGAGATCATTGAACCGCCCGAGAACTGAATATCCAGGTTGATTCCAAATATACAGTTAAAAATAATGCCTATTACAATTATTGCAATGGATATGCCGAAGAAAATCTTTCTTTTGCCAAAAAAGTCTAACTTTTTTTCAATCATGACTTAGCACCTCCATAAAGCTTCGGGTTTCTGAAAATCTTGAAACCTGAAATTGATTTAAGCATCAAACGAGCTGCACCAATGCCCATGATGAAGTTAGAAATTACACCGACAAGAAGAGTGTAACCGAATGCATAGATCGATCCCGTTGTTGAAAGTCCGAAGATGAACGAAAGCATATTGAACGGACCGAAAACCAGGATGAGAATTACGGCAACGATAACAACTGTCATGTTACCGTCAATGATAGCCGACAAACTGTTCTTTGTACCTGCGTTGATGGAACTGTCGACCGACTTGCCCTTTCTGAGTTCTTCCTTGATTCTTTCGGCAGTGATGATATTGGCATCAACACCCATACCGATGGAAAGGATCATACCTGCAATACCCGGAAGTGTCATTGTGAAGCTGTTGAACACAGGGAAATATCCCGATACGGCAACTATAGTAATTGCAAGCTGACCAAGAAGTGCGATCACGGCAATAAAACCGGGCATTCTGTACACGATGATCATGAACAATGCAATGAATATCAAAGCAACTACTGCCGCAATACCCATCGCATAAAGCGAATTAGCACCGAGCGTTGGACTGATCGAACCGGCATTTACGGTTTCAAGCGAGAAAGGAAGCGCACCTGCGTTGATCTTGGCAGCGAGTGCAGTTGCCTCTTCGGCAGTGAAGTTGCCGGTGATCTGAGCGCTGCCGTCCGAAATAACGCTGTTTACAGTCGGGTAAGACAGCATGACGTCATCCATCCAGATAGAAATCGTCTGATTGAGATATGTTGTAGTAGCCTCTTTAAACTTCTCTGCGCCTTCGCTGTTGAATTTGAGCGATACTACATACTGTGTCGAACCGTCCTCATTGATAACGCCTGCCTGTGCGCTCTCGATCATTGAGCCGTCCAAAAGAACAGTTTCAGCCGTAGCACCCGTAGGTGTTTTCATAACAGGTGTGCCGTCGTCTGTATAGTCAACCGATTCATACTCGTTTCCGGGACGGAAAGTCAGGGTCGCAGTTGCGGAAATTTCCTCAATTGCTTCATATGGGTCGTAGTTTGTAGTTTCCTCTTTCCAGGGAAATCTTACAATGATTCTGTTTGAACTCTCATCGGCATAAAGCTCGTAGTCTGTGATGTTGCTTGAAACCATTCGGGTTTCGATAACAGACTTAGCCGATTCAAGCTGTTCGGGTGTAGCATCGACACCCTCCGCAGGCTGGAAAGTAGCCTCGACACCGCCTTTGATGTCTATTCCCCATCTGATGTCGCTGATACCCTTGATTCGGGTAGTCGTTATATCACCCTTCTGCGTTGTAACACCGAAAATCGATGTAACGGCAAGAGCAATGATAAGCGCAGCGATGATGAAGAATACGGGTTTTGCAACTCTTTTCATGCTTATAACCTCCGTGTTTTTAATGTTTGCTATTAACGTAATACACCTCCGCAGCGACGAGATCTATATTATTAAAAAAAATAACAAAACCTCCATGCAAAAGTATCAAACTGCCAAACGCTGTTTGATAGAGCCAAATCGTGACGCAGACGTGTTTTTTGAAATCACAGACAAGCCTTACAAAAGCATGTGTTTTTGCAAGCGATCTTAAGAAAACAAACCGCTTTACAGTACCGCCGATCATTCCAATACACAGTTTCAGCCTCAGCAAAATAACCCTGCTACCGTATAATACAAACCGTAACAGAGTTATTATAAGATTTTTTTTAATAAAAGTCAATAAAAATAGCAACATTGTGATAAAATAATTTTAAAATTCTCAATATTCACCGAAAACTTCATATATTTTTCACTTTTTCATCAGATTTTTTTAACCTAAGAGCTTTCTTACTGCTGCAAGCTTTGTACATACACAGAAAATCTGCATTGCCTGTGCAAGCTCTCCAACCGACGGATAAGTAGGCGCAATTCTGATATTGCTGTCCTTCGGGTCTTTTCCGTAAGGATACGTAGCGCCTGCGCCCGTGAGAACTACGCCTGCTTCCTTGCAAAGTCTGACAACTTCCTTTGCCGTTCCCTCAAGAACATCTACACTTACAAAGTATCCGCCGTTCGGGTTTTCCCACTTTGCACAGCCCGTGTCCTTAACGTTCTCATTGAGCATATCGAGAACGCATTTGAATTTAGGCGCGATAACCGCTTTGTGCTTTGCCATGTAGTCAATAAGCCCCTGCGTATTCTTTAAATAGCGAAGGTGTCTGAGCTGGTTGAGCTTATCATAACCGATAGTCTGATATTGATATCTGCCCTTGAACACTTTCATATTATTGTCGGAGCAAGCCATTGCCGCAACTCCTGCACCCGGGAAAGTAATTTTGGAGGTAGATGTAAACATAACGGGAAGATCTTCATTGCCGTTTTTAATGCACTCGTCCATAAGGTTAAGAAGCTTGTCGCCGCTGTCTGCAACGTCGTGAATAACATACGCATTGTCCCACATAATGCGGAAGTCCTTGGCTGCGGGCTTCAAAGCGGCAAATCTGCGAACAACGTCATCGGAATATGTTATTCCCGAAGGATTTGAATATTTGGGAACACACCAGATTCCCTTGATCGAAGAATCCTTTGAAACAAGCTCCTCAACAAGATCCATGTCGGGACCGTTGGAATCCATAGGAATATTGATCATTTCAAAACCATAAAACTCGGTTATTCCAAAATGGCGGTCATAACCCGGAACAGGACACAGAAATTTGATTTTTCCCTGCTTGATCCAAGGCTCGCAGCCTGAAATTCCCTGAGTCATAAAACAGGTTATCGTGTCAAACATCATGTTAAGGCTTGAATTTCCTCCGACAAACACATTCTCGGGCTTAACGCCGAGAACATCGGCAAAAATCTTTTTCAAAGCGGGGATACCGTCAAGGATTCCGTAATTGCGGCAGTCAACGCCCTCATCGGTGAAACAGCCGCTCGATGATGTGAGAGTATCAAGCATAGGCATTGAAATATCAAGCTGCTCCGCACCGGGCTTTCCTCTTGACATATCAAGCTTCAGACCTGCATTTTTATAGTTCTCATATTCAGCTTCAAGAGCATTCTTTTCGGACATCAATTCTTCTTTGTTCATTTCTGAATAAAATTTCATAATGACAGCCTCCAAAACACATTAATATTAGTCCGTATAATATTCTAATATAGAACAGAATAAAATGCAAGACTTTTTTTAATTCTTGCAAAAATTCTATATATTTATCTAATTTTCGAAGTTTGAAAACAAATATTTGACAATATTACTATAAAAATATGCAAAAACCGCATTTTGGTTACAAAAAAAGAGTGCCCATAACAATGGACACTCCAAATAATTATTATCAAGCCAAAATGCTGATAAGCACACCTGCTGCAACGGCAGAACCTACAACACCTGCAACGTTCGGACCCATAGCATGCATGAGCAGGAAGTTGGACGGGTTTTCTTCCTGACCGACCTTCTGCGAAACACGGGCAGCCATAGGAACGGCAGAAACACCTGCGGAACCGATCAAAGGATTAACCTTTCCGCCGGTAGCCTTGCACATAATCTTACCGAAGAGAACACCAAATGCTGTACCCATACAGAAAGCGAACAATCCAAGGCAGATAATGCCGATCGTTTTCCATGAAAGGAATACGGTTCCCGTAGCAGTCGAACCAACAGAAAGACCCAGGAAGATCGTAATTATGTTCATAAGCTCATTCTGAGCGGTTTTTGCAATTCTGTCAACAACGCCCGATTCTCTCATTAGATTGCCGAACATAAGCATACCGACAAGAGTGGTTGCGTCCGGCAAAAGCAGCGCAACCAAGACTGTAACGATGATCGGGAACAGGATCTTCTCAAGCTTTGAAACAGGTCTGAGCTGAGTCATTTTGATGGCTCTTTCCTTCTTAGTTGTGAGAAGCTTCATGATAGGCGGCTGAATGATAGGAACAAGCGCCATATAGGAATATGCGGCTACAGCGATAGGTCCCAACAGCTCGGGAGCCAGAATCGACGTTACATAAATAGCCGTCGGGCCGTCGGCGCCGCCGATGATACCGATAGCACCTGCTTCGTTAGTATGGAAGCCGAGAACGATCGCACCGATAAAGGTAATAAAAATACCGATCTGTGCGGCCGCTCCGAGAATAAAGCTCTTGGGATTCGAAATGAGAGGACCGAAATCCGTCATGGCGCCGATACCCAAGAAAATGAGCGGCGGATAAATTCCGAACTTTACGCCCTGATAGAGATAGAACAAAAGTCCGCCCGATGTAGGCTTGTTGTAATACTCCACACCGTCGAGCATTGTTTTTGCATACGTGATAATTTCACCGGGGTGATCATGTTGATAAACATCGACGGGAATAAGCTCAGTCCTGCCCCCGAGCGCAATGTCGGGACAAAGATTTACAAGAAGCATTCCCACAGCAATCGGCAAAAGAACCAAAGGTTCATACTGCTTGCGAATTGCAAGATAGATCAGTAGGAAAGATATCAGGATCATCACATAATTCCGCCAGCTCAGAGTGCCGAAAGCAGAATCACCGAGAATACCCAATATGGAATTCCAAAGTTGTGTTAAAATTTCCAAGCTACCACTTCTCCTTTTTACTCAGCTAATCAGAATGAGCGGGTGTTCTCAGCCATGCCTGCCGATTTCCACGCCGAACGTCTTTTAGATGATTTTTTGATCGATTTGATTTTAACGGTTCCTTCTCCGAAAATCACCTCAATTGCAGCTGCAATTGCCGCAACGATCTCCCCCGGAACAGCTGCATCGTCTTCAATCGAATCGGAAACCGTTTGCTCCGCTTCGATCGTTTCCGTCGTTTGAGATTCGGCAGCGGGTGCTGACTTCTGAGATTCATCGTCGGCTTTTCTGCTCTTTCTTTCGCTTATAGTGTTTTGAATCGTGACTACAGCCGTACTGTAAAGCTTGATGATTCCGATAAGCAAAATAAGAACGGTGAAAACGATAACGATACCTGTCAGAAGAATGATCAAGCCAAGCCCAATATTATCTGCCATTTCGTTCACTCCTTGCTTATAAATTACCGCAGTGACAGAATAGATTTTTCTGCCAATTTAGACTTATTATATTATAGTATAAAATCGACGAAATTTCAACAGTTGTTACGATATTTTAAACAAAATTTTTAACAATTTTTTACCTCTGACAAAATCACGTTATTATTGCCGCCCGGATCTCTGATTAAAGTGTATTTTGAGTATCAATTTATTCCCAAAAAATGTTGTTATTATCATTTTTTTATGTTATAATAATTCATATGTGAGAGGTGAATTTTATGAAAAGAAAAGATTACATTTCGTGGGACGAGTATTTTATGGGAGTTGCCCTTCTCGCATCAAAAAGAAGCAAGGATCCCAACACTCAGGTCGGAGCCTGTATAGTTGATGAAAACAATATTATCCTCTCTACGGGCTACAATGGTTTTCCGATCGGCTGTTCCGACGACGAATATCCGTGGGAGCGTGAAGGCAGCGACACAAAGTACCCTTATGTTGTCCACGCCGAGCTTAATACTATACTGAATGCCAACGGAAAAAATCTTCGGGGTTCGAGAATATATGTATCGCTCTTCCCATGCAACGAATGTGCAAAAGCCATTATTCAATCAGGAATCAAGGAAGTAATCTATATTTCCGACAAATATTCCCAAACTCCAAGCACACGCGCTTCAAAACGTATGCTAAGCTCGGGGGGAGTTTCATTTCGAAAGCTTGACCCTGCGGTGGACTCCATCGTCATTAATTTGAAATCGGAATAATTGTGAGGTTTCCGGAATGATAATTTCCACACTTATTGCTCTCGTCTGTTTCATTGTGGTCATTGTAGAGCTGCTCTCCATGTATCAGACATTCAAATCCTGCTGCAAAGTCAAATGCTCCGTTATCTCAAGCAGGAAGATCCAGGAACGGAAAGACGGATTTCTGACGGACGAATACTTCAAAACTAAGGTTGATTTCACCTACCGTAACCTTCAGAAATCAACAAGTCTGAAAACAAGCACTTACTGTCAAAAAGGTCAGATACTTGCTTGCTATTATTATCCAAATAAGGATATTATTTTCAGAAAAAGAGATTTGAAAAATCAGTTCAAAAAATCATCGTTAGTTGTCACAACAACGGGCATTCTTTTTATGTTTCTGAATATTCTTTTCAGATTGACAGTTTTAAGTCGTTTATTTAAACATCTTGTCGGTGTTTTATCCGTTCTTCTTATAGCTGCCTTTTTGGGATTTGGCGTCGGTTTTATTTCGTATTCGGTTTATGCTTTAAAAAGAACATCTAAGGCAAATGTTACAAAAGTAGAAGCGCAGATCGTTGACGTTATCAGAAAATCAAAAAAACACAACGAAAACGAACAGTTCACCTACTACCCAATTTACCGCTACACCTTCAAAGGTATCGAACACGAAACAAAAAGCAAGCTTAAGCACAACAAGTCGCCCGTGATAGGGTCTTGTGCAGCTATTCTCGTTGATAATAAAAAAGCCGGACCCGTTGAATACAACGATGTTAAAAACTCCATGATCTTAGGATTTTGTTTTATATTTTTCGCATTGCTCTTTATTTACGTAATACTGTTCACGGCATAATTCAACACATAGCCAAAAAGCACAACCGGAACGCATTGATTCCGATTGTGCTTTATTTTTTTGATAAACAATTATTTTCTTCTGGGACGTCTTGGTGCAGTTTCGTTTCCGCGTTTAAGGGAAGAAATTTTTTCGTCGCTCTGCTGTTTAAACTTAGACATCATATCCTCAAAAGAAGTTGGATTAGCAGATTTTTGCCAAACAAAATCTCCGGGAGAATTTGAACTCTTAACTGTCGGACGCTGACTTGATCGGCGATCGGAACGATCCTGCCTGTCGTCTTTTGCCCCACGCTGCCCTCTCTTCTGATACTGCGGCTTGCCGCCCTTCTGTCCCTGTTGATTGTTCTCATCGACCTTTTTGATCGAAAGGCTGATCTTTCCGTTTTCGTTAACGGCGATAACTTTAACCTTAACGGTTTGACCCTCTGACAGAAAATCAGAAACATTCTCAACATAAGTGTTGGAAATTTCGGAAATATGAACCATACCCGACTTTCCCTCCGACAGATCCACAAAAGCTCCAAACTTTGTGATACCCGTTACCTTGCCTTCTAAAACACTTCCTACTTCAA
The DNA here is from genome assembly GCA_902773245.1 of uncultured Ruminococcus sp. Taxonomy (GTDB): domain Bacteria; phylum Bacillota; class Clostridia; order Oscillospirales; family Acutalibacteraceae; genus RUG592. The sequence continues at coordinate 1,167 of CACYDY010000081.1, read as the reverse complement.
TTTGCATACGATACAATGCTCCCCTTCAAAATATGTGACGCTGCGTCTGTGATAAGTAAATAAATATAAAATGCACTGCCGCACATTATTCACCGGCAATATTTATAAAAACCCTCTCGCCCTGTTTTGAGTAATCAAACTCTTCTCTTGCGACTCTTTCGATATAAGCGTTATTCTCGTCGTCCTCAAGCTCATAAACCTGTTTTATCTCATCGTTTTTGACCTCTTGAACCACAATATCGTTCTGAAGCTGTTCAAGCTGCTGTTTTTTTTCGGAGATCTCGACCTGTTGATTAACAAGCGTAAAAACGGCATAGAAAGCGAAAACGATCAATCCTATGCTGAGAGCGGCACTGACAAAACGCTTTTTGTCGGAAGTCTTTTTCTTCTTCATTTTACCATCCCTTATCAGAAAAACACATAAACAAAAATACAGTTTACAATAAAATGATTATACACTATAACCCACCCTTATTGCAAGCACTATTTTAAATTTGTTTGAAATTTTTTTACAAATTCCGATTTTTTCTCAAAATCTTCATCATTTTTATCTAAAATACTATTAATACTGCTGTATACTTTCAGAAACACATTTTGGACAAATCCGATTATTGCCGTTAACATTGTTTTAATTTTAATAAGAATTTTCTCAACAAAAGCAAACACAGCTCCGCTCAGCAAGCCAAAAGAATATCTGTAAGAGATCATTCCGCAAAAATGTGCAAATAATGTAAAAAACCTCAGCTTTCCGTTAACGGTCACCTGAGCAAACAAAAAGCACAAAACCGAACAAGCCGACATAAAAACAATGTCCCAAACGATCACGGCTGATTTCGAATTAAAACCAAGATATCGAAGAAACCTGAAAAAATCGTAAAACACTCCCAATATAATTCCAAACAGAAAAGCAAAATAAAAAATCTCACCCTGTTCATAAACAGTCAAATGCATCCCGATCACCGTCCCAAATTATCTGAAAAGCCGTTTAAAAATATTCTCGTTCGGACGATTATCGGTATATATCAACGATGAAATGCAGCCGTCAATAGCCAATTCGCCGCTTTCAACAGAAAGCTTGGTAATATTCAGCTGTGACCCCTGAACCGTCAGCTGACCATAGTCAGTGTAAGCGACTACCATTTTTTCGTCAAAGCTGTCAACATCATT
>CACYDY010000080.1 GCA_902773245.1 uncultured Ruminococcus sp. | reverse complement strand
TGCTGCTGCTGAACGGGCTGACGCTGCTGCTGAACCTGACGCTGCTGCTGAATGGGCTGCATTTTCGGCTGCGGCTTTGCCTGGATCTTTGCAGCGTCGACGAGCGGCTCCGGTTCAGGCTCCGGCTCTTCGGGCTGCAGTCCGATAGCGCCAAAACCGTTTCCGATCATAAACGTTCCCACTGCGGAAAGTCTTTCCTTGACCTTCGGAGCGTCAAGGCTGCCGATATCGAGCAGGATACTCACATATTTATCCGTAAATCTGAATTTTGCATGACCGAACTTGTCCTCAAAGCCCTCAATAAACTCTCTCGTGACGCTTGGGTCTTCGATATCCACATTTCCGTAAAAGAAAAATTCGACCGTTGGAATTGTAGGAACTCTGATCTTTCCTCTGATCTCATAACCATATAAAAGAGTTGTAAAGGTTTTCGCATCAACGTCGTTAACCCCTGCAACAAACACATCGTTCAATCCTTTAATATCCATATAGTTCAACTCCTTGTAACTGTGTTTTTAATGTTATCCTAAAAAACTAATGATCATTATATGTCCGATTCATATTATAACACAAAAACTAAAAAGATACATTAATTTTTGTTAAATTTTTAAAATAAATTTTTTTCTATACTATGAATGAGCAAATTGAGAAAGACATAGGCAAATTGCACAATAAATCTCTGCATACTTAGGGAACGCTCTGGCAGAGGGCTGAACGCATGGGGTATTTCGCTGTCTGCGGACAGCGACCAAAGGCTCTGCCTTTGGAAACTGCCAGCTTTTTGAAAAAAGCTGGGCAAAAACTTTAATAGTCATCTTTCAAGCTTTTTTAGCAACTTTCAAAATTGCTCATTTATAGTTCTATACAAACAATTCAAAATCTTTTGTCAAAAGCTTTGTTCTCGTTATGTCGGCAAAAATTTCACAGCCGCAGTTTTTTTCGAGAACATCGGTCAGCAGCTGAGGATTGACATTTTTTTCGCTTCCTGCCGGCAGCGTGATTTTAAGACTCACAGCGTTATCATTCACTGATATGCCGTATCGGGCGATATTCTCTTTAAGGTCAACCGTTTTGACCGCACCTTTTTTGGTTTTCTTTTCGACAAAAATATTTTGGCTTTCCAAAAGCTGCTGCGTTTTGTTAAGCAATTCATTCATGGGGATATTCTCCGACGCTATTGAAATATCGAAGTCGGCATAAGCTATACCGGACGGCTTCATGACCGGTTCGCTCACTTCATAAACTTCAAGCCCCACGGGCAGGCAGGCATTTAAATTATTAATTATCAACTCAAAAGGATAATCGTCATCAAGAAGCCGAATGTCAACGCACTCATAAAGTCCCCTGAATCCGAGCGACAGCGGAAGCGCAAACGAAACATACATTCTCGAATTGAAGCCCTCGGTGTGCCAAAGTGGGATTCCCGACATCTGCATGGCACGGGTCACCGTTCTGTTAATATCGAGGTGTGAGATATACCGACACGCACCGTCTTTACGGTACCATACTCTTACGTTTTTCATAACAGACCCCTCCCCCATATTTTGCAGCTCCGCAAGCCGAACATTTTTCTCTGCAATTCGGTGTCGTTACGTTTTTGTATGCCTGTTCGCATTCACGAAGCAAAAAGCTCTTTGTAACGCCATAATTAATATGATCCCACGGAAGTATCTCGTCAAACTTCCTGCGTCTGCGAACATAAAAATCGGGGTCAAGTCCGCAGTCACGAATAACATCAAGCCATTTATCCAAATTAAAGCACTCGTCCCAGCCGTCAAAATGGATACCTCTGTTCACGGCCTCCTCGATAACCCGGCAAAGCTTTCTGTCGCCTCTTGCAAAAACGCCTTCAAGATAGCTCACGTGCGCTTCGTGATAATTATAAACTATCTTTCTTGAAGTAATAAACTTTTTAAGCGCCATTTGCTTGTTGTGAGTTTCCTCAACAGAATCCTGAGGTTCCCACTGAAAAGGTGTGAACGGCTTCGGAATAAACGACGATGTGCTGATGGTAACCTTGACTTGCTTTCCTTTTTGTCTGTTTTCGTTGTGGTAATAACAATTGACAACCTTCTGAGCCAGATCGCCGATACCGAGGACGTCGTCGAGCGTTTCCGTGGGAAGTCCGATCATAAAGTAAAGCTTCACGGCAGTCCAGCCGCCGTCAAAAGCAACCGTACAGGTTTTCATCAGTTCCTCTTCGGTCACGTTTTTGTTGATAACGTTCCTCATTCTTTGAGTTCCTGCTTCGGGAGCAAAGGTCAGACCGCTTTTTCGGACTGTTTTGAGTTTTGTCAGAATATCCTCGTCAAATCCGTCAACTCTCATCGAGGGCAGCGACAGACTGACATTCTCGTCAACAGACCACTCCGTCAGCTGTTCGAGCAATTCGCGTATTTTTGTGTAATCACTCGACGAAAGCGACGACAACGATATCTCGTCATAACCCGTATATTTGCACAGCGTATGACACTGTTTATCAATAGTATCGGGCGACTTCTCCCGAACGGGTCTGTTCAGAAATCCTGCCTGACAGAATCGGCATCCCCTGATACAGCCCCGAAAAATCTCCTCAACCACTCTGTCGTGAATTATTTCTATCATTGGAACGACAAATTTTTCGGGATAAAAAACCTCGTCCATATTCATAATAATTCTTTTGTTAATTTTTTCGGGAACTCCGTTTTTTGGTGTAAAAGACTTGATAGTTCCGTCGTCGTAATATTCAACATCATACAGTGAGGGAACATACACGCCCTCTATCTGCGAACACAAAAACAAAAACTCATCTTTTGACTTTCCTTCGCTGCGGCACTTTCTGAACAGCTCAATAACCTCCAAATCGACCTCTTCACCCTCGCCGATAAAAAACAAATCAAAAAAATCCGCAACCGGCTCGGGATTACATGCGCACGGTCCGCCTCCGACCACAATTTGACACAAATTTTTCCTGTCGGCGCTTCTGACCGGGATATGAGCAAGCCTCAGCATTTGCAAAACATTGGTAAAAGACAGCTCATACTGCAAAGTAAACCCGATGAAGTCGAAATCCGTTATCGGCTCGCCGCTTTCAAGCCCCCAAAGAGGAATATTCTTTGAAATCATAATTTTTTCCATATCAAGCCACGGGGCGAAGACTCTCTCACACCAAATATAAGGAACGGAATTGAACTGACTGTAGAGTATTTTCATTCCGAGGTGTGACATTCCGATTTCATAAGTATCGGGAAAGCAAAAAGCAAATCTGACGTCAACATCGTCCTTATTTTTATGCACGCTGTTTATTTCTCCGCCGACATAGCGTCCGGGTTTTTGAACCTTAAGAAGGTAAGGTTCTATTTGTTTATTTATCATAATTCTGAATAATCCTTTCGGAGATACTATTATAGAATATTATACAGAGATTTTTTAATTTTTGCAATATTTTATTGTAATTTTTCACGGAAATCAATTTTTAAAAATACGCTTTTTGCGTCGCCTTGGAGCGGCGAGATAACTTTGGTGAGAACAGTTAGTTAGGGGCATTTTCTGCCAAAATGCCCCTCTTAAAACAGTCCACCGGACTGTTTTAAGAATTCACCCCTAAAAGGGCTGAAATATGCCTCCGGCGGTCAAGGGCGCTGCCCTTGGAACCTGCCCGCTTTTTGAAAAAAGCGGGGCAAAAACTTTAATTATTATTCTCTTAAAGAAAGTTGATTT
>CACYDY010000079.1 GCA_902773245.1 uncultured Ruminococcus sp. | reverse complement strand
CCATGATAGACAACGTTGTCATTCTTATAAGTTTCATCAAAATTGGGACCGTACAGATGAAGCTTGAAATCAAAGTCATTCGACTCAAATAAATTGTAAAGATAACCGCATTTACTTTTCAACAGATTGCCTGCAATAACAACGTCTTTACTAAAGCTTCTTTTCTCGGGCAGTTTGCAGTCATGGCGATAATCAAAAAGCTCAAGACAGACGATCTTGGATTCGTCTATTCCAATTACATCATGAATGTATTTCTTCATCTTATCGTTATGGCAGATTATATAATCCACTGTTCGCAAGATTGATATTTCGGCATCTGAATTTAAAGTTTTCATTTTAGCCGAATGCTCAATCTCGATATCATTTCTAAGTGAGTTCAAATCATGTATAAATAAAATAAACTTAACATTTTTGTTTTTTCTTATATTATCCAAAGATTTTTTAGTGAGTTTCAAACCTTCATACGGGTGCTGCAAAATGACTATGTCATTATCCTGAACTTTATTACTGAGTCTGCTCCAGTTATCTGTAGAAACAATGGTATTCTTTACCATACGCAGCATCTTATTCCCGTCAAGATCGACTTCCTTGAAATTAAAGATCTCTGCCCCGTATTGTTCGGCAAAATACGCTATATCATCAGGAGCTTTTTTTCCTGCTGTTCTGTAACCTATTTCTTTTTCGAATTTTACTTTATTCTCACAATACAACATCCGGATTAGCCCCTTTAAAATACAAAATATCTCACATAAACTTCTTAACTATTCTTCTGGACTTGAACATAAGCCACATCAAAAAAGGAGAATTTGTTCTTGCGATCTTGCAAGTAACCGAGTGCGCTTTCAAAAGACGTGACGTATCAACAGCAGCTATTGCCGACTTATACGGCTCCTGATTCATCATTTTTTTCAATTCTGCAAAGGTATCGCCAAGTGACTTGTTGCTGTTTGATGAAAAATAATAAACACCGAGCTCGGCGCTGAATCGTCTGATAACATAATTGTGGAAAGGCTTGCTAAAGCTTTCCCAATCGCCTTCTTCATCAATAAACTCTTTTATTTTTTCAAAAATTCGGCTGCTGATCTCCAATGTATTGGCTTTATAGGACTGCGTCAATGACTGACTGACGATCCTATAATCATAAACAGGCACGGGAACATAGCTTATTTTCTTTATTTTTGCCAGATAATGCAGCGCAAAAAGGTTATCGTCATAGATACCCTTTACATAAGGATCAAAGCGAAGCCCGTTTTCCATAATTATCTTTCTGTTGTAAAGTTTATTCCAAGGACTTCCAAGTCCCGAGATATTCCACTTTACAGCGGGACGAGGATTATATCCGTAGCCGATGCAAGCCATCTCGTATTGTTTAATAAAATCTTTATCCTCTGTCACGAAAGCTTCGTTGAATACTCTGTTCTGATGTTTTTTTCCGTTCGTAACAGTATACGCATCCGAAAGAACCAAATCAGCCTTTGACTTGAGATACTCATTGTAGAGAACCTCACAGCCGTTTAACTCCATCCAGTCATCCGAATCTACAAATATTATAAAATCACCCGCAGCATTCTCTATGCCGGTGTTTCGAGCTTCGGACACTCCTGCGTTGACTTTCTTTATGATCTTGATACGACTGTCCTTATTAGCATACTCTTCGTAAATCTTATAACTTTCATCAGGCGAACCATCATCGACGATGATAATTTCAATATCCTTAAACGTCTGATTAACAAGACTTTCAAGACACTGACCTATGTATTTCTGAACATTATATACAGGTACTACAATGCTAATTTTGGGCATAATAAATTCTCCTTATCGTTTCTCTGTTACACGTTTTCATACATATGCGCAATCATGTCTTCAATAGAATACATGGGAGTCCACCCGGTATCCTTCATAAAAGACGATGCGTCCATACCTGCCCATATGTCTGTGGGCTGCCTGTCGAGATCTATTTTTACAGCATTTCCGCTTGATTTTCGTGAATAGTCTGCTATCTTGCCGGCTAACTCCAACAGTGTTATTCTTCCGTTGTTAAGACCAACATTATAAACATTATTCCATCTTCCGTCATATTTCAAAAGGGCAAGCAGCGCACTTGCTGCATCATTGATATCAATGTAAGAAAAGCACTGATCTCCGCCTTTTAACTTTATCAAACCATCGTACTTTGCCTGCCTGCACAAAGCTTGAACCAAGTTCTGGCTTTGAACAACACTGTCCAATCTGATATTCGCAGCAGATCCCGGCATATCGGAAAAGTAAATATTGAAAATTTTTTCGGAAGCATACTTTGCCATCGTATACTGTGACGAAGGAGCGGGTTTCGTAGATTCCGTTCTGATCTCCCTGCAATTACCGTACACACCCTGACTCGACAGGTTGATAACTCTGTTTGCATTAAGCTTTTTTAATTTTCTAAATACTTTATCCGAATAATCTATGCTGTCGGCAATATCCTCGTTTGGTTTGTTACGTCTGGAAAATGCCAGATGTACAGCGTCAAAATCAAAGATATTATCCCATGATTCCGACAGGAACTCATCGCTTTTGACTGCAAAAATACGCTCCGTATTCTTTACACCTTCAGCGTCAAGCGCCGAATAAACCTTCTCCTCACTTGATGCCACGGCATAAATTGCAGCCGAAGTATTATTTAACAAATTAACCAACAGTTTTCTTCCTATATTGCCGTTGGCACCGGTTATCAATACATTAGCGTTCATCTGCTGTCACCTCATCCGGAATTATACCGTTCATTTTAAGTACGCGAACAACGTATTCGGTTGGAACCTCATTCAGATCGATAGCTCTTCCGCTGCTGTCGTATCCGATAAAGGACACTGTCTTGGCCGCACCCCGATTACCCGCAAACTTACGGTTAAAAGCAAACTGAAAAAGCTTTATCACCATATAACAATCTGTCAGAAAACTAACATTTTCCACATACCAAATATCATTCTCAAAACGACACTCCCACGAACCGTCGTAATTTGCTATATCCACCGGAGGACACTCCAGCCCGGGTCTTACGCAAAGTCTCATTTTGTGTCTGTCACTGTATCGGGACAAATAGCTTTCGGGGAGCGGTCTTGGACCTATCAATGACATATCGCCTTTTAAAACACTGTAAAAATTCAGAAGCTCGTCAAGTGATGTTTTTCTGACAAATTTACCCCATTTTGTAACACGCTGTTTAGCCGGAAGCAATATTCCGTTTTCATCAGTCTTATTTGTCATATTTCTGAACTTTATCAAATTAAATATTTTAGCGTCTTTGCCGACTCTGTTTTGCTTAAAAAATATCGGAGAGCCAACATCAAAAAACGTTACTGCCGCAATTATGATATTGATCGGTAATGTCACGATCACCGCAAGAAGTGAAACCACAATATCAATAATTCTTTTCACGTATCTGGTGTATATGGTATTTTTAGGTGTCACCACCTGCGATTTTGAATTTACAATATCAATATTGTCATCACGAACCCATTCACTAATGGTCGCCTTCATTTCATTAGAAACCTTATCTATGATGTTTTCCATATCACAAACCCTCATACAATACCGATTCGTTATTGACAACCAAACACAGATATTTAATTATCAATAATCTCAAGCTGCACTGAATAATATAACATTACAAATCATAGTCCAAACTTTTTTTCAAATCGTCAATGCTGTGTGGCTGCATCAGAACAGAGTTACCCTCGGAGTCTACGGGATTGAAAAGTTTAAAGGTCTTTTCGAGTCTTTCGTAAAGCTGTTCTTTTGTATCTGCATAAATGTGTATTCTTGCAGTAAGCTGAGCCAACGTGCCTTTTGAATCTTCGGGGATCTTATCGCCGGGCTGGTAACGCTGCGCAATGTGGATCAGCCACGGATAAGACTGAAGCTCTTCCTTTCCTTCAAAACGATCAATTACCATTCCGGGCTTGCTTACGACACACCACGTTGCATACCAACGTTTAAACTTGGGATCAAAATCAGTGTGTCTGCCCATGCTTCCGGTTAGCGCATAGTTCATCAAATGCTCATAAGTATTGTAGTCATTTTCAACCTCAAGGATCTGATACGTCTTGCAGCCGTTCAAACGCATACCTGCTTCATACAAGTAAACCTCATCTTCTTTTACAATTGCCTGTATAAAAAGTGAACCGTTCTTAAGTCCGATACCCTTTAACATATTAACGACCTTATCGTTGTATTTCTCAAGAAACATATCGGTGTAGCGGGACGGATAAATGTACAGATCGGGAATTTTAATTACGCCTGTCTGCTGTGTGTTGAAATATCTGTCATGTATTGCAGCAAGCTGAACATCTCCGTCCTGAATAATATAGGTGAGATTGATCTCATCATAGGGGAGAAACTGCTCTACGATCACAGAACCCGATTTCGACTTATCAACAGCCTTTTCGAACCCCGTTTTCAAGTCCTCTTTTGAGTAACAAACGGTAATGCCTCGTGATCCGCTTCCGTCTCTTGGCTTTATTATTACAGGAAAATCAATATCCGTCTGATCTATATCATTCAAAGCAGCGATGTTGTACTCTTTCGGAACAGGTACGTCATACTGCTGACAGGTTCTTTTGAAATAGCCCTTATCGGTAGACATTTTGGCCTGCTCCTCCGTAAAAGGTGAAAACATATCAAGCTTTTCAGCCTGTCTTGCCACATATGGAAGCAGAGAATCAACAAACTGGGTAATGATTCCGTCGTAGTGTTCTTTTTTTACCAAATCTACAACAGCATCAACATCTATCGTACTAACATTATGGGCAAAATCCGCAACATCTTTAGTATATTCTTTTTCAAAGTAATCCGTTACTCCAACCTTGACATTATTTCTGTGTGCCAATGTGATAAGATCAGATGACGGTGTTCCGCCGCCAATAATTAAAATCTTCTTTCCCGAAATATTACTGTTCATAGTTTATTTATCCTCCGCAGCATTCAACTCAACCATATTTATATCTTTTTGAGCCATAATACCGATTTGCGGCTCAAACAATTCCTTCGGCGCTTCGACATCAAGAAGCCAATTAACGATAGCCTGCGGCAAATTAACGCCGGCAATGTGACTGAAAGGGTATCCTCCGCCAAAACGTGCATTCATTTCAAGGACATAGATCTTTTCATTGTCAACAAAAACATCTACGTCAAGATTCGCAATATGATGCAAACAACCGCTTAACTTTTCGCCGACTGCCTTCAATTCAGGTTTGTCAACAGTTACAGCACAATCGGTTTCGCCTGATCTCATGGCTGCTTTTTTCTTTACACTTGTATTTATATAATCACCCGTCAAATTGTTAATAACATCAAGTCCGTATTCCTGACCATTGATTTTTTGCTGGATAATAACACAATTATCAGGGGTTTTAGCTGATTCGTATTTTAAATAAGTCTTTTGAATATCTTTTCTGACTTTGTTGAAAAGACATCTCAATTCCTCTTCGTCACTAACATCATACAAGCCGATCGAACCCATTCCCCATCTCGGCTTCACGATAAGCGGAAACGAAATATCACCGCTTTCAACGGCTGCCAATGCGTATTCTACAGTTAAAAAGGACGGAGGAGCATTAAAACCGTGTGAAATAAGATATTGATAAGTATTCCATTTATCATTGCAGACAGTTATAACCTCCTCGTCGGAAACTATAACCGAGATCCCGTTCTCTCTGAAACGATCCTTGTTCTGCGATAATACAAGCAAGTCAACGTCAAACAATGAAATAACCGCTTTTATCTCATTTTCCTTACAATATCCGATCAAAAAATCGATATATCCGTCATCATATATCAGCGGTGTTACCACTGTTTGATCTGCAAGGTTAAAAGCGGGAGAAAACGGAGAACTGTTGGCAGCATGAACCACGCCTTGTCCATTTAAAGCTTTCTTAAAATAATCTACAAGATAACTTCTTCTGCCAACAGATGTCAGCAATATATTTAACTTACCCATGATCTTATATATACCTCGATATTTTATATTTGATAACAACCCTGATCAGCTCAGAATAATGTCACATATTTTGTCAACATCTTTCAGATCCAAGCCTTCATAAAGCGGAAGAGTCAGCACATGAGTGGACGCATTGTGTGCGATCGGAGTGTTTTGGGGGAATTTGTCTTTATAGCAGCTAAGTTCGTTAATTGCAGGATAAAAATACTTTCTTGCAAAGATATCCTGATCCTTAAGCTCGTCACAAACTATATCTCTTGTTTTTCCAAAAACCTTTTCATCAAAATAAACCGGATAATATGCGTTGTTTGTCACAGTTTCCGGGGAAGGCTTGATAAGTCTGATTCCGGGAATTCCGCCAAGTCTTTCATCATAGCGTTCGACAACTCTTCCTCTGTCACTGATATAATCATCAATGTGACGCAGGTTGCAAATTCCCATTGCGGCACGGAACTCGTCAAGCTTTGCGTTTCCGCCGACAGACACTGTATCCTCCTGTCCGTGAATACCGAAGTTTTTAAGCTCGTGAAGCTGAACTCTGTATTGTTTATCGTGAAAAGCCACGGCGCCGCCTTCGATGCTGTTAAACACCTTTGTAGCGTGGAAGCTGAACATTGAAGCGTCACCGAAATTTCCTACTCCGACGCCTTTATAGGTAACTCCAAAAGCGTGCGCAGCATCGTAAATTACTTTGAGCTTATACTTGTCAGCAATTTTTTGAATAGCGTCTACATCGCAAATATTTCCGTAAACGTGAACAGGAACAATGGCAACCGTCTTTTCGGTGATCAAAGCTTCGATCTTGCTCGGATCAATAGTAAAATCATCGGGCTTTACGTCGCAGAATACAGGTTTAAGATTATTTCTTGTTATGGCATGTGTCGTAGACACAAAAGTAAAGGGAGTCGTAATAACCTCCCCCCCGTCACACGGAAGCCCCAATGCGTGAATAGCCATCTCCAAAGCCATGTGACCGTTAACAAAAAGCGACAGTTGAGGAACCGACAAGTAGTCCATTAATTGATGCTGAAACTTTTTATACACGGGTCCCATATTAGTAAGCCAGCGGCTCTCAAAAATAGGCTTTATTTCCTCCATATACTCTTCAATGCCCGGCATAGATGATCGTGTAACCAAAATAGACATTTCCTGTGTTCTCCCCTCTAAATATAAACAATAATCAGAAATATACTGTAAAAATCATATCGATCCAATCAGTGTATTGCAATAATGATCACGGTCAGTATTCCGATATGTTATTATCAACACTGTAAGCAAAATAGCTTTACCATAACAAATCACTGTTACAAATTAATCCAAGTTACCCCAAAACAGGCAAACTATAACTTATCGCTGTAGCTTGCCCGGTGTTTTCTGCGAATATTTATTCAACTGCATAAAATTACTTTTTATAAAACATCTCTTGAAATTTTGGCAAATCAACAATTTCACCAAGAATATCGGCTTTACTTCTTATAACGCCCTGCGAGCAGCATTCGATCCTGCTCCATGAAAGCTTTTTGCAGCAATAATCAGCCGCAACGGAAGATCTTTTCAAATACTCAAGATCACCCTCATGGATATCCTTTTTTGTTTCATCACCGGAATATCTTTCAGTCATCAATTTCTGACTTACCTGTGTATCTACATTTAAATATACTACCATATCGGGCTTGGGAATACCGAGCTGTTCATACTCGTAATAAAACAGCCATTCCAGATATTCGTCCCATTTTTCTTTCTGAAGCTTGCTGCATTGATGAATAGCATTTGAGGTCGTATAGCGATCTGCTATAATTATTCCGCCGTTGTCATAGAATGAACCCCAATCCTTTTTATATGAAGCGTATCGGTCTACCGCATAAAAAGAGGACGCCGCATACGCATTCACATCACCGGGATCGTGCCCGAACTCTCCGTTAAGATACATTTTTATCAATGCAGAAGAATCGGACATATAATCGGGAAAAGATACTTTTTTTACGTCTTTTCCGTTCTTTTTCAGCTCATCAAAAATCAACTGCGACTGTGTAGCCTTTCCGCTTCCGTCGAGTCCTTCAATTACTATCATTTTTCCGTGCATTATTACACCCCGTTGAACAACAGTATAATTACCAAGTAAAAATACCAACTATTTTTTTATTTATAACCAACAAAAAGAGAAAATGTCAAAAAAATATAAGTTTTGCATACATCTGAAGCATCAACCGCAAAACCAATATAACAACCAACGATATCAAAAAACAGCCTGAAGCATAGATACAAATAAAACCGTACTCCGTAAAATGTATCAACAAAATGCTTTTTTTCTTAACATGTACCAAACTCAAAATACGCTGCCTTAAAAAATCTTAAAACTGAGAAAAAATATCATTTGATCATTCACCAACGGTTTAATTATATAACAATATCTCAAAAATGTAAAGATAGTTTTTTTATATTCTTTTATTTTATATATTTCCTTAAATAAAAAAATTCTATTTTTGTTTTTTTTAACTATTCTGTTTATACTTGTCACTTTT
>CACYDY010000078.1 GCA_902773245.1 uncultured Ruminococcus sp. | reverse complement strand
GCGCCCTTGCCCGCCGGAGGCATACTCCAGCCCTTTGCAGGGGTGAATTCTTAAAACAGTCCTGTGGACTGTTTTAAGAAGAGGGGGGCTTTGCGTGATGAGCACCCCTGAGTTGAGGTTTTAATATACTTTCCTCGCCGCCCCAAGGCGACACAGCAATTCTAAAGTTAGTGCATATTGGACTGCGTCCCTGAATCCCTTGCGTTCGATTCTCATATTTTCTTAAGTTGCAGATAGTGATTTGCTAATAAGGAAACCGGATCAATCGGATTCCTTATAAAAACCAAAACCTAAAAACTGATGTAATACAACATTACTATGAGCCGATGGCAGCATTTAATGTTTGCCATAGATTTGTATAAAACGATAATGTTTCAATAATTTGTTTTATTAAATTGACACATATAGTAAAATATACAATTAACTTAAATAGGTACACAAATAATCTTATTACAAATTAGTATGTTTGTCAATAAAATAACACATAGAATTTAACCGAAAAAAATCGAAAAATTTGTTATAAAACATTTTTTAAGGAAAAAGCAAAAATAAAAATATAATTCCTTAATAAAATAAAGTTAATGGATATAAGTAAAAAATAGTAAATATCTTTATGAAAAGTATACAGATTATTTCTTAGAGTTTATAAGTTTTTAATAAAAATAATTCGATGCATTGACAAATTGTTTAAAATTAAGTATAATATTTCACAGCGCAACATTTCTAAAGCAAAAAAGCATTATTGAGTGTGAATTTTAGGAGGATGTTTTATGACTAAAACAAAAAGAATTTTTGCAGGTATGCTTGCAGCAATGACATTAACTTTGGCTTTTACGGGCTGTAATTCCAACGATGGCGGAAGTTCAACTGCTTCGGTCAAGGATAATACCGCAGCGGCAACTGCCGATAACGCAGGAAATTCGGATCGGACATATAATATCGGTATATGTCAGCTTGTTCAGCATGATGCGCTTGACGCAGCTACAAAGGGCTTCAAAGATACCCTCACCGAAAAGCTTGGCGATCAGGTGACCTTTGACGAGCAAAATGCTTCCGGCGATTCGCAGAACTGTGCAACCATCTGCAACCAGTTCGTTTCGTCAAATGTTGATCTCGTTTTTGCAAATGCAACACCCGCTCTTCAGGCTGCTTATACCGCAACCGATAAGATCCCGATTCTCGGCACATCTATCACTCATTACGGCACAGCTCTTGACATTGCGGATTGGAAAGGCTACACCGAAACAAATGTATCGGGTACTTCCGATCTTCCGCCTCTCGACGAGCAGGCAGCGATCGCAAAGGAGCTTTTCCCCGACAAGAGTACGGTTGGTATTCTTTACTGCTCCGCAGAAGCTAATTCCAAGTATCAGTACGATACTATCAAGCCATTTTTCGAAAAGGACGGATATACTGTAAAGGAATACACATTTGCCGATTCCAACGACATTGCAGCAGTTGTTACAAGTGCTTGCGATGAGTGCGATATTCTTTATATTCCCACAGACAACACAGCAGCTTCAAATACAGGTATCATCGATAACATTGCTCAGCCCAAGAATATTCCTATTATCACAGGCGAAGAGAATATGTGCATTGGCTGCGGCGTTGCAACATTGAGCATAGATTACTATGAGCTTGGTCAGAAAACAGGCGAAATGGCATACGAAATTCTTGCAGACGGTGCAGATATTTCAACAATGGAGATCAGATATGCTCCTACAACAAAGAAGTATTTCAAGGATCGCTGTGATGCGCTTGGTATTACAATTCCCGATGGTTATGAGGCTATCGAAGCAGCAGAATAATTAAATTTTATATTTGGGGTGCATAATTCAGCGCCCCAAATATTCTGTATTTAAAATAAATTGAAAATGGTGAAAATATGGATGGACTTATAAATTACTTTTCGTCCCTTAATCCGATGACATTTTTGTCCCAGCTTCCGGGAAACGTAGCTCAAGGCATAATTTGGGGACTCATGGCGTTGGGGGTTTTTATAACCTTTAAACTTTTGAATTTTGCGGATCTTACAGTTGACGGTTCGTTCGCAACAGGCGGTGCGGTCACTGCGGTGATGCTGATTCACGGAGCGCCTGTGTGGGCGGCTGCTCTTGCGGCAGTGGCAGCCGGACTCATTGCGGGTCTTATAACAGGGCTTCTTCACACGGCGCTTGGAATACCTGATATTTTAGCAGGTATTCTGACTCAGATAGCTCTTTATTCGGTAAATCTTAATATTATGGGTAAAGCAAATCTTCCTGTCAGCTATCGTAATTATGACTTGATCCTTTCGGCAAGTGATATCCCGCATGCCATTGTGATCGGACTTATTTTTTCGGTTATAGTAATTGGTTTGATGTACTGGTATTTCGGAACTGAGCAGGGTTCAACGATTCGTTCTACAGGAAGCAATCCTGCTATGAGCAAAGCGCAGGGTATAAATATCAATGTTGCCAAGGTTATTGCACTTTCCTTGTCAAACGGTTTGGTTGCTTTATCGGGTTCGCTTTCGGCTCAGTATCAGGGATTCTCCGATGTTAACATGGGAAGAGGCGCGATTGTTATCGGACTTGCTGCAGTAATTATCGGTTCCGTTATCGGAGAAGCAATTTTCCGCAAGCGTATGAATTTTATAATCAAGCTTTCGTTTGTAATATTCGGTGGTATTCTGTATTATATCGCAATGGGCATTGTATTGTGGCTCAAAATGCCAACAGATGACACAAAGCTCTTTACTGCGGTTATTGTTGCAATATTCCTTGCTGTTCCGTATCTCAAGGAGAAATCAAAAACTTCCTTTAAAAGGGTTGCAAAACAAAATCTCAAAAACCTGAAAAAGGAGGCTGAAAGCAATGCTTGAAATAATTGATGTTCACAAGACATTCAATGCAGGAACGGTTAATGAAAAAAAAGCGCTCAACGGGGTTAACCTTAAACTGAATGACGGAGATTTCTGTACGGTAATCGGAGGAAACGGCGCAGGAAAATCCACCACTCTTAATGCTATTGCCGGAGTATGGCCGGTTGACAGCGGAGCTATTATGATAGACGGAGAAGATATTTCTGCGCTTCCCGAGCATAAAAGAGCGCCTTATCTCGGACGAGTTTTTCAGGATCCGATGACGGGCACCGTAGCAGATATGGAGATCATCGAAAATCTTGCCATAGCGGCACGCAGAGGTCAGCGCAGAGGACTCGGATGGGGTGTAAAGAAGTATGAAAGAGAATTGTATCGTGATATGCTAAAGCAATTTGAGCTTGGACTTGAGGACAGAATGTCATCTAAGGTCGGTCTGCTTTCGGGCGGTCAGCGTCAGGCGTTAACACTCCTCATGGCAACCATCAAAAAGCCGAAGCTTCTGCTTCTTGATGAGCATACAGCTGCGCTTGATCCTAAAACGGCTGCGAAGGTTCTTGAACTCAGTGACAAGATCATTGAAGAGAATAATTTGACAGCACTGATGGTAACTCACAATATGAAAGATGCTATTACTCATGGAAACAGACTTATTATGATGAGTGACGGCAAAATTGTATTGGATATTTCCGGTGAAGAAAAGAAAAAACTCACAGTTGAAAAGCTTCTCCATAAATTTGAGGAAGCAAGCGGCTCAACAATAGACAACGACAGAATGCTTTTAGGTGAATAATAAAAAGCAAAAAACGGAGAAGTACGGTGTCGTTTACTTCTCCGTTTTTTGTTTTATACAAATTTGTTAAGTTTGCTGTCATACTCGTAGTTAACCGAAGATAGCTTATTTTTAATATCTTCAGAGTTAACGCAAAGTGACTTGCACAATTCATCTAATGACGAATAATTATCACGAAGCTGAGTATTGATATAAGATAACAGTATGATGGGATCACTTGGAATTGGCATAAGCATACTCCTTTATTACATTTTACATTTTAAATTATACTATATTTATTTGCAGTGGTCAACGTGTCAAAAGCCAAAAAAAGAATTTTTTAATTAAGAACAGTAATGTGGCATTACCTCCGGGAGTTCGCCCGGCAATAATTCTTATTTTGTGAACATTGAATTAATATTATAAAATTCTGAATATTTATCAACCAAAAGACAAATCGTCGGTATTGAATTTTGTTCAATTGTACAAAAAGATTAATTTTATGCTCTGATATGTGTTAATAATAACGAATTTGCAATATGTGATATAATTCTCTTGCCAAATCAATATTAATGTGATATAATTTTGATATCATATCGAGGAGGTAATAGTTATGAAAGAAAAAATCATTTCGGGTAAGAAAAACGGAATGGGTATGATGCTGCTTACAATTTTCCTGTACATAATATCCATTTTCGCAGCAATAGTAGGTACGGCATTGGAGTCCTTTGTCGGTGATGTTATTGTTGTGTTGTCAGTGATCTGGATGTCGCTTGGCTGGATAATGTTCATGGGACTAAAGGTTCTCAAGCCGCAGGAAGCGCTTGTGCTTACTCTTTTCGGCAAATATATCGGTACACTTAAAGGTGACGGATTTTACTGGGTCAATCCTTTTTGTACCGCATTTAATCCGGCAGCTTCCACAAGGCTCAGACAGAGCGGAGATGTTGCGGCAGAGAGCAGTTCCTCAATGAAGTTTAAGTCCGAGGGAGATACGGTCAGTACAAATACCGCCGCAGACAAACGAATTTCTCTTAAAATTATGACGCTTAACAACAACAAGCAAAAAATTAACGATTGTCTTGGAAATCCCATTGAAATTGGCATAGCGGTAATTTGGCGTGTTGTTGATACTGCAAAAGCTGTATTTGACGTTGATAATTACAAGGAATATCTGTCACTTCAATGCGACACGGCACTGAGGAACATAGTTCGTCTTTATCCGTATGACGTTGCTCCTAATGTTGATACTACCGGTGACGGTGTAGCTGACGAGGGAAGTCTTAGAGGTTCGAGTGAAATCGTTGCACAAAGAATACGTGACGAAATTCAAGAAAAGGTGTCCAATGCCGGTATTGAGATAATTGAAGCGAGAATCACTTATCTTGCTTACGCACCGGAAATTGCCGCAGCAATGCTTCAGCGTCAGCAGGCGTCGGCAGTTGTTGATGCGAGAAAGCTTATCGTTGACGGTGCTGTCGGTATGGTTGAAATGGCTCTCGAGCAGCTTAGTCAAAAAAGCGTGGTTGAGCTTGACGAAGAGAGAAAAGCAGCAATGGTATCCAATTTGCTTGTAGTTCTTTGCGGAAACCACGATGCTCAGCCTATCGTAAATTCGGGAAGCTTGTATTGATATGGCAGTAAAGAAGCAAGTACCCTTGAGATTGTCTGAGAAGCTTTATAATGATATTGCTTCTTGGGCAGCAGATGATTTTCGTTCGGTAAACGGGCAGATAGAATATTTACTGACGGAATGCGTAAAACAGCGTCGCAAGAATGGCGGGTATGTTGGCGAAGAAATAGATTCTCCACCGGATTTTGATGTTAAAAAATTCGGAAAAGATTAAGTTACCATTGATCAAATCACGCCCCGTGGGTTTGGCACTCACCTTGCTTAAATTACTGCAGGAGTATTTTCTGTAGTTTGAATGAAAAAAACACGATGTCGGCTCGGCACGTGTTTTTTTATTGATAATATTATAAATGATCAAATTATATATCTCACAAGAATATTCACAGCTCACGGATGTGACGTTTTAACAATCTTCGGTTTAGCTGTTGACAGTGCATAAAAATGTATAAAACTAATAGTTTTGTGTATGATAATGGTGTAGTGAGAGTGTTAATTATTGAGAGGAGGTTTATATGGAAATAGCAAAGGTTATTCTGGCGTCAATCTTATCTGCTTCGGCACTTTTTATTATTGCTAAGGTTATAGGTCACAAGCAAGTATCCCAGCTTGATTTTTTCGATTATATCACGGGTATCACTATCGGTTCTATAGCTGCGGAGGTTGCTACTACACTTGAAAGTCCGTGGTGGAAACCGCTTCTTGCAATGGTGGTTTATGGTTCGATAACCGCATTGCTCAGTGTTTTGACTGAAAAGTTTCCGAAGACCAGAAAGTATATTAACGGAACTCCGACTATTATTTTAGATAACGGAAAGCTGTACAGAAAAAACATGAAAAAAGCCAAATTGGAGCTGAGCGAATTTATGCTTATGTGCAGACAGGAAGGGTATTTTAACCTTAGTGATATTCAAACTGCTATCTTCGAATACAACGGCAAGCTTACTATTTTGCCAACGAGTCTGAAAAGACCCGTTAATCCGGAGGATATAGGCATAAAACCCAACGAGGAATATATCAGTACCGAAGTGATCATGGACGGCAGAGTTTTGGAAGAAAATCTCAAAAGAATGGGACTTGACATAACATGGCTTCAAAAGCAGCTGGATAAACAGAAAATCCGCAGTCCGAAAGAAGTATTTCTGGGTTTATGTGATAGTAATAATAAACTTACTGTTTTTATGAATGGTTAAACTTCCGGATAGTATGATTTTATAACAAAAAGCAGAATACACACGGGAGAATTTTTCGTGTGTATTCTGCTAAGAGCCTGTTTAGTATCTCCCACAAGCATCTTTTAGGCAAATTTTGCCGATCTCTGCGTCAAAAATTATGCTCGAAAATCTGCTCATATCAAGATACTAAACAGCCTCTAAAGAGTTTCATAACATTAATATCTTAAACTGTCATCGCCCCAAACCTTGAACATATCAAACGGAGTTACCTCGGTGTGAATGTCGAAGTAGTCGGAAGTGGAAGTTGAAGCGGAAGCCAAGGGAATATTTTTAACAACCTTTGGCTCGGTTGCTGAAATAGCACCGCTGTCGAGAATAGCCTGAACATCTTTTCTGAAATCGTTCATATTTCTGCCGTGCAATACGAACCAGTGGTCGGGATCGCCGTGGTTCGTACCGATCTTCATTTTGCCGGCTTCTGCATGGCTTATGACATTCTTTGAAGTCAGGTTATATGTTTTGCACAAATACGCAGTATAAACAGTTGCGTTAGTCCAGATTTTATCAAAATACTTCTGCTGGGCAGCAACATTATAATTAGTAATACTATTATTTGAATAATAAAATCCTGCCGGTTCACACATCTCAAAATCCAAGTATGTTTTGTTAGCCGGCGAACCTGCATGCCAGGCTATTTGCTCAAGAGGAAGATATTGGCACACTCCTTTGTCATCAAGAAAAGCGTGTACGCAAGCTTCAATATTGGGTTTGTTCCATGCCGAATACCATGTTTCAGCCATAACTCCGGGCGTTGCGGTTGAATGAACAACAATACCGTCTATTTTTTCAAAATCATAAGTATAGTCATAGCATTCGTTTTTCATCATCATGCGTTTGTTAACGGTGAGATTCTTGCCGGCAGCGGTAATAGTTTGCTGTGTAGTCAGATCCTGAACAGTGACCTTGCACTGTGCGGTTGCTCCGTTTGAAGCCTTGATAGTCACCGTGCTTGTTCCGGGGTGATATGCTTTTATACGTCCGGTATTTGAAACCTCAAGAACGGTTTGACCCGATCCGTCCTTGGAAATTGTTTTGTCGGGGATAAATTTGAAAGTGACTTTGCTGTTTTTGTTTTCGGGAACGATTTTTGCGTCTATTTTTACCGTATCGCCGCAAATGGCATTGATACCTGTTTCACAAAGGATCTCTCCGGTGTCTGAGTTAACGGATTTCATAAGTATCAATAGAGCGTCTACGCTTGTAAGTTCGTTGTCATTGTCAAGATCGCAGTAAGGCAGGTTTTCTTCGGAAATATCGTTATAACCTACCGATTGACGCAAAACGAGCAGTGAGTCATAAGAATCTACCGAACCGTCGTTATTGGCGTCACCCTGCATTTGAATGTGTACCGGAGTATCCGGAGTCTGAACTTCTGCAAAAGCAGGATAAGAACCGACCGTTAAACAAGCAGTTGAGATAGCTGCCGATAACAATAAGCTGAGCAGTTGTTTTTTACGAGCCATGATTGTATACCTCTTCTTTGTAATAAATGTAATTTTAAATTATTTTGTGCCGAAAATTCTGTCGCCGGCATCTCCAAGACCCGGGCAAATATAGGCGTTTTCGTTGAGTTCCCTGTCTACATTGCCGACAAATATTTTTATGTCGGGGTGAGCCTGTGACAAAGTCTGCAAACCCTGCGGTGCTGCAATTATACTCATGAAGCTTATGTCTTTTCCGTTATGCTTTTTGATCAGATCAACAGCTGCGACCGCCGAACCGCCTGTTGCAAGCATGGGGTCAAGAACAAGAATTTTTCTTTCTTCAAGAGATTGCGGGAGCTTGCAGTAGTATTCATGCGGCAGGTGGGTAGTTTCATCTCTGAAAAGCCCGATGTGACCAACCTTTGCACTTGGTACCAAGGAGAGTATTCCGCTGACCATGCCAAGACCTGCACGGAGAATAGGCACTACAGCCGGTTTTTTTCCGTCGATCACAGGCGATTCGCACGGTTCAACGGGTGTTTCTATTTTGATGTTTACAGTAGGCAAATCTCTCAGTGCTTCATAAGCCATCAGCATGGCAATTTCTTCTGTTAGCTTGCGAAACTCATAAGTACCGGTATCTGTTTTTCTCATCACTGTGATTTTATGCTTAATAAGCGGATGCTCCATGATGGTAATATTTTTCATTACAAATCCTCCGTGACATACAATATTTTATCTTGAAATTCGAATCATGCTTTTTTCGTTGTGTCCCCTTTAGGATCAAATTTCGACGCAGATGGTAAAGTTACCCAACTCGAAAAGCAGGTGTGCGATTTTCGTTTGCCGTTGGCAGTTCGGTGTAAACAACGAAATTTTTTTGTTATTAGGAACAATATTATAAAAAACGACTGCGTATATTATAAACCTAACGACGAATTATGTCAACTATTGACGAAGAACCAATAAAAAATTTATAAATTTGAAATATAATTGAAACTATTTCGACAACTTGCTTAATTTCGAATTAGAAATAAAAAAGAGGTAAAATAAGATACTCACACTTCCCACTTGCGAATTACCTTTTATTCTCATTAACTCTGCGTTTGCAGACTTTTAAACATAGCTTAATGCAAAGAGTTACAAGGTTTCGGGGTATGGGTAACGTCAATAAATGTTAAGTAGAACCAAAGCCTTGGGTCGACAAGAACAAAACCTTAATTTTTGGACAGTGGATTATAAAGACCAAATAAGTATAAACTGTAAAAAATATCAATTTTTATTGACTTTAACGTGTTTTTTTGGTATTCTTAAAATGTGT
>CACYDY010000077.1 GCA_902773245.1 uncultured Ruminococcus sp. | reverse complement strand
TAGGCATCTTAAACATAATATCCTCCTTTTCAAAAAAGTTATTGGTTTCTATAATGCTAGCTGTAAATTATGCGGAGGCGAAAAAAGAGGAGACTCTGCAAGTTCTGCAAAGCCTCCGAGTGTTGTGATTCAGATCATAGTGGATTTACTTCTTGTTAGACTTATTCCAGTCTGACAGGACGCAAACCACAGCGATTCCGATCACGATAATCGTCAGTGTTCCTAACTCCATTGTCTCCTCCTTTCAAAACCTCCTTGTCATCAACAGTGCTAGGGCAATAACGCCCAATAATATTATATGCATAAGCTGCGGCTGGCTAGTCGCAACATACATATCGATTGCTGTCATATCATACTCCTTTCACTATTATGAAATCAGTTCCATAATAATGAATGTAAATCTTGCGAAAAAATGAAAGAGCCCTGCAAATCTTGCAGAACCCTTTCGGTGAAGATTACATCAGGCCTTTGATAAGCCTTTCAAGTTCATCCCTACTCATAGTTACATCCAAGTCAAGATGAAGTCTTACTCCGGATTCGTCATCGCTGATCTTGAGGTCGTTAATGTCTAAGTCAGCTTTAATACCAGCCTTCTTAGACATTCCGATCTTGATCGCTTTGGCAATCAGAGTCTTCATCCATCCGCTGTTCAATAAAATATTCATAGTTTTCCTCCTTGTTTTACTAAAAAATAGATGTTTTTTCTTCATAATATGACCTGTAATTTTCGCGCTCTAAATAGGACAATGATCGAAGCAAGTTTCCCAAACTTCGCGTTTGAGCGGTTTCATCTTTAGTGCCCACATAATCTGCCTGATAGTCACCGTTGGATAACATCCGTTTTTACAAGGTCCTGCCATCTTTTTGAAGTATTCGAGGAACCCGGGGTTCAAATATAAACTATTACGCAGATCTGGGTCTATTCTGGTCCACCAGGTTGACTTTGTATCTATCCTATATTTCTGCTGAATAACGGCCAGACCCACATCCCCCATTTTGTACAACGTGCAGACGAAATATACCGGGTGATGTTCACAATAATAATTCTCGCCATACATTGGAACAGAAATGTCAGGCTTTTCGTAGTGGTATCTCATAAATCCTCCTTTGCGAAAAACAAAAAGCCCTGTAAATATCACTTAGATACCTACAGGGCCGGTTGTCGAGTTAGCCGACGTCCTTAATATTTGTTGAAATCAACAAACTTCTGGACACCTCGGATGAGATTTTTCGCCGTACCAGAAGCAATTACACCTCCGGATTCAAGCACCGCCGACCACTTTCCGACGACCACAAAGGTTCCGATCTTGACCGCATTGGTTGCAACATCAGCCAAGAGTTTCATCTTAAACTCTTTGTGTTGCTGAGCCATCTGCTGCTTGCGAAGTTCGTTGTCTGCCTGACGCTTCTCGATTTCCTCGATCCGTCTTTTGTAGGCGTCTTCGTACTCGTCGTCAGCTTTGGCCTGCTCCATTCGGAGCCGATACATCTTGGTCATGCTGTCCACACAGTCCGCGTACTCCTTTGAGTCTTTCGGAAGAGTGTCTAGATGTTCGAGCGAAGACGCTACGGCTTCGTCGTACAGTTCTCTGATCTCTTCGTTACGGTTTTCCATAAGTTACTCCTTTCATAAATATAAAGATTTTCGGTTACTCATAATGGAGCTTGCACGTTTCGCGTTTCGACCTTAAAAATAACCTCAGATTTCTTTGACAACTCGTCTGGAGTTAATTCGGTATCAAGGAATAAATATGCTTCTCCGTCCTGCGTATAGATCAGGACAGTTCCACCGCAATCTGGTAAGACGTTATTTGGACCGTATGCTTGGTCAAACATGACGCCGATCAGTACACCGACAAGCGCAACAAAAATAAAACACAACGTAGCAACCATAAATACCTCCTTAAAAATGAATTTCTGAAATTTCTCACCCGGGAATTTTTGAGATTCGAAAAAGAAAAACAGCCTTGCAGATATTGTTTTTCAAATATCATACAAAGCTGTTCGTCTTTCAGAATACAACCGCTTCCCTAACGGGGAGCAGGGTCAATGCTTCCATGGTCCTGCGGTCACCATAAATCATCGGTGTCCATTGACCAGTAATCGTGTACTCGTATTCACCAGTGTAAACTACCTGGTCGGCTGTTAGTCCAAGCCTTCCAAGTGCTACACCCATGTCATGAGCATAGTCCTGATCAACGACAACCTTAAATGTCTTCGGTTTCCGTTTAAACCATTTAAAACCTTTAATTCCCATAATATCCTCCTTTAAAAATATGGTTTATTCCTATAATAGAGGATGTAAATTTGGTGCGAAAAAATTAAAGCTCATTGTCGATTTTACGACAGTCTCGCCATCCTATAGTACACACTGTAAAATGTGCGAAAAAGGATAAGGATGTGCAGTCCTCGTCCTTTTGAAATTTAATCATTTTTCTTTTTCGTTTCTTTTTTCTGTTTCCGCTTCAATTACATCGTTGATAACGTCCATAACGTTCTTAACCGTTACATAACCGATACCACATACTATTATTGTGCTTAACATAATAAAATCCTCCTTATAAAAAATAATGGTTATCTTTCTCATAATAGGACTTGTAAATTTGGTGCAAAAAAAAAGAAGGCCTGATGGGAGGGTCTCACTCCATCAGGAAGGTGGTG
>CACYDY010000076.1 GCA_902773245.1 uncultured Ruminococcus sp. | reverse complement strand
GCTTGAAGTTATGAATTGGTATGACGGAATAGTTATTGACAAGCTATGGGTAGGCAAAAGTAAATTCTGGATAATTCCCGGAACGGAGGATATTCCCTTTGTTCAAACGTGGAAACAGGTGCTAAAAAAGAGAGGAATACTTACTTTGATATGGATAATAGGTTCCTTTATCGTAGCCGGACTTATTGCTTTGTTCTTTAGCTGAAAATCTTTACAGATACAAGAATATTTTGTTCGGCAATATCTTGATTAATGACATTGCAGTCCCCGATACGCTGCGTTCGAACTCCGTAGACTCTAAAGCTGCAACAGCGATTAATAACATGCTTATTTTAAGGTTCCGAGTTTTTATACGTGTTCATGATCTGTGAACGGAACTGTTCAAAGGACATATTTGATTTTTGTCCGCCTTTCTCATCTCCGTCGAGGCTGAATGCAAATTTTTGCTCCTGGTTTGCAAATGTAATGTAAGGCTCAATTATATCTTCATAGTTGGACTTAGCCATGTTATACATCTCGTTGAAGTCATCGTCGTTTGTAAGCATTTCCGTTTCGGAAAGCTTTTTCAATGCGGCTGTATATTTATCTTTTACATACGAAAGACTTGCAGGAGTTTCATGTGTGATGGTGTTTTTAATAAGTGGATTAAGCTGTTCTCCCATAGTTGCGGCTTTGTTTGAATATGGATCAATTGCAGCACAGTTTTTGTTCATATCGTATGTAATTCCTAAAGTACGATCATTATCATAAACAATAAAGATGGCTTTTCCGTTGTCTTTTCTGAAATAGATATAATGATTGTTGAAGTTGTTGCGTATATCATCGGGATCGCCTGAAAAATAATCTGCTGCCATAAAGTTTGCATAGCTGTCTACATCAAGTACCTTTTCAAGCTCGTCCTTTGTGATATCCTGTTTGTTGATAACATTCAAAAAATTAATAAGCGACTCATGCTTTGAAGTCTTTTTGTTGGTTTTCAGGTTAAAGTTATATTTTTGACCCTCGGAATTCTTTTGTATACCATAGGAATTGTCGGTACTGTAGTCAGCGCCTCTCCATTTTCCGGTGCGTTTGCCTGTGTTGTCACATTCAGACCACATGCATTTATAAAGATCTCCGCCAAGTGCAGATTCGGGCAATCTCTTCTCCAAAAATTTTTTATCTACCGGTTCATATATCTTTACCAAACCATAGTTGTTGTTGTTGATCTTCATTTGAGAAAGACCTATTTTTTGTACGAGTGAATCGGTTGATTCGAAAAGCTTGGTGGCATATATTTCTCTGATATTCGACTCGTCATAGCTAATATTCCATTTGATATCGAGTTTATCAAGAGTGGCGAACGTGCGTTTTTTTCTTTTTTCTCTTTCGGCGTCACTTACCCACACCTTGCTGTCATCACCGTAACTTTCGGTATCATCAAAAGTTTCGTCAAAACTAAGCTTGAAACTGCACATATTGGGAGTACCGTCATAATCATAGAATGGTTTGATAGCCTGATTTCCTTTAAGACGTATTCCAACTTCCTCAACGGTATAGCTTTCCGACCCAATGGCGAAAGTCACATCTGCCTTGCGGTAAATTTCAGATTTTCTGTTCAAATCTGTTTCGGTGTACTTTTGAAAGTCAGCCTGCAGCTTTCCTATTTCATTTTTGTTCATGAATATACTTACAGATACTTTGTTTTCAAGATCAAACAGTTTGTTATAAATCTCCAGTCCGTCGTTTTCCGTTTCCGAATAGGTTGTTGTAACTGTTTCGGAGTAGTCGGCGATATAGGAATTGTCCTCGACGTTAATGTACTCCTTTTGGGAGCCAAAACATCCTGTAAAAAGTGCTGTTATCAGCGATACCGCTGCAAGAAGTGAAAAATATCTTTTCATAATGATCCCTCTTCCGATTTTTATTTTTTACGGTTAAATACTATAGTTTTCTCTAACCATATCAATTCTTTAAATTAAATATAACACAATCATCTAAAGTTCATCTGAAGAAATTATAAATTTAGTATTTTTTTATTTTGCAGATAAGCTTTATTTATTTTTAAACCAAATAATTTTAGCGGCAGTTTGAGAGCGGAAGCCGGCTTATCGTTACAAAATAAAAGGCGGCATTGTCTGCGGTCGTG
>CACYDY010000075.1 GCA_902773245.1 uncultured Ruminococcus sp. | reverse complement strand
TTTAATCCTCCAATTTTTCTGAAATATAATAACTGATGTTTATCGATCTGATTTTAAATCCATGTTCAAAGAGATATAAGCTTTTGTTATGGAATATGTACAAAAAGCAGCTTTCACTCCGAACATTTGGAATCTATAATGTTAATTTGAAACAATTGTGCCGATATTTTCGCCGCACACTGCTCTTACGATATTCTCCGGGTCGTCAAGACTGAACACAAGGATAGGCAAATTGTTCTCCGAACAAAGTGAAGCAGCCGTGCTGTCCATAACCGCAAGTCCCTTGTCGAGCACATCGTGGAATGTGATCTTATCAAATTTTACTGCATTCGGGTTTTTGTGGGGATCACTGTCATAAACACCGTCAACCATAGTAGCCTTGAGCATAATATCGGCTTCGATCTCCGTTGCTCTGAGCGCCGCGCCGGTATCCGTAGAAAAGAAAGGATTTCCTGTACCGCAGCCAAAAACTACAACTCTGCCCTTTTCCATATGTCTGATAGCCTTATTGCGAATGTAAGGCTCTGCTACCTGCGGCATAGATATTGCTGTCTGAACACGTGAATTAACTCCGAGTTGTTCGAGCGTGTCCGCAATAGCGAGCGCATTGATAACAGTAGCGAGCATTCCCATGTGATCTGCTCTTGTTCTGTCCATGCTGCCGCTGCTTCTTCCCCTCCAGAAGTTACCGCCGCCGACAACTATACCTACCTGAACTCCCATATCATTAAGCTTTTTGACAGGCTCACAATATTTTGCAACAAGATCAAAATCAATACCTGTTTTCTGTTCACCTGCCAAAGCCTCGCCGCTAAGCTTGAGCAATACTCTCTTATACTTAGGTTCCATTATAAATCATTCCTCCGAGTGGTAAATTTTACATTATTATATTTATTTTACAATAAACTCGCCAATCTGTAAAGCGAATTTTCAATATTTTACATATCATTTATAATTTTTTATTTTTATACGCATAAAAAATCTTAATTTTAATCACTATGTCCGCCCACAGCCGAAAAAATATACATCAATCCTATCAAGATCATAGCGTCTGCAGCGCCTAAAGCAGCCATGTAAAAATCTATATACGTAAGAACAGACGCAAGTGAAAAGAAACTGCCAAAAAACGAAAAAACTGTCACAAAACCCGTTACAGAAGTTATTATCACAAAAAGGCGAAGAGGTGTAAGCGGGCTGTAAATTTTCACAATAAGAATAAGTCCCGTTACAGCAAGCGCCGCAACACACAAAGAAGATATTTCTTCACTGCTTAAATTCAAAGGCTCCGCTAATAATACTGCTGTCAGCACGGAAACAATATCTGACAAAGCGGCAGGGACAGAATTTTTCAAAATGTTGCTCAAAAAGCTGCCGTTGATAGGTTTATCGTTTTTCAAAAAGGACAGAACAAATCCGGGAAAGCCGATTGTCAGCGCACTCACAAGAGTCATCTGGATCGGCTCAAACGGATAAGGGTGATTTATAAACATGAAAATCAATGTCATGATCACGGAAAAAATTGTTTTTGTGAGAAAAAGCGACGCACTGTTCTGCAGGTTGTTAATTGAACGTCTTCCCTCGCTCACGATATCGGGCAGCGCCGAAAAATCGGAGTTCAAAAGCACAAGTCTTGAAATACTCCTTGCGGCGGGACTTCCGTTTGCAAGAGCAATTGAACAGTCACTCTCTTTCAGAGCAAGGACATCATTAACTCCGTCACCGACCATACCGACAGTATGGCCGTTTTTTTTCAATGCGGAAACGATCAGCTTTTTCTGCGCCGGTGTAGCTCTGCCAAATATTTTGTTCGATTCGACCAATTCAGGTATCCGGTCATCGTTAACTCTTGAAAGATCAACGCAGCCGCAGTCTTTGCCAAAAATATCCGCACACAGTCTGCTGACCGTTGAAGGATTGTCACCTGAAATTATTTTCAAGTCAACCTTTTGATCTGAAAAGTATTTTATTGTGTCGTAAACGGAATCCCTCATTTTCTCCGAAAGAAATATAAATCCTTTTAATTCTGTATTTTCCGGCAGCGCAAAATTCTCAACTCGTTCTTTGCTTGCTGCAACCGCAATCACTCTATATTTTTCGATGTCTTTTTTGTCAAGATATTCGTTCAAATTTATATTTTTATCTTTAAAAATCATCTCAAACGAACCTATTATAATACTTCCGTTATCCTCTGTACACACAGCCGACCATTTTCTGTCGGAAGAAAACGGAATTTTATTCACGACCGTAATATTCGCCGCTGTATTATATTTCTTTTTCAGAGCAATTATTGTAGAATTTTCATCTTCGGAATTTGCAGCGATCGCACAAACATATTCTTCAAACGATTTCAACTCACAATTTACGGGTATAATCCTTTCGACAGTCATTTCACCTGTTGTAAGAGTTCCTGTCTTGTCAAGACACAGCGTATCTGTTCGTGCAAGTGTTTCAAGCGAATAAAGATCCTGAGAAAGAACATTTTTCTTTGAAAGACGTATCACTCCCATTGCAAAAACTGTTGAAATCAGCAAAACCAATCCCTCGGGAATCATACCTATCAATGCAGCCGCCGTGCTTTCCACAGCTTCCTTCAAAACGGTATGGGACAGTGTGTACTGATTATAAAATAGTATTAAACCGAAAGGAATAATACAAATGCTGATCACAACAATAATACGTCTGATAACCTCATATATTTCGGATTTTGGGCGCTTGACATATTTTATTTGACCCAAAAGCGAATCGGCATAATTGTTTTCTCCGACTCCAACAATTTTACAAAGACAACTTCCGCTGACAACAAAGCTTCCCGATAAGAGCTTTTCCCCTGTTGGCTTATAAATAGAATCCGACTCTCCTGTTAAAAGAGATTCGTTCACTTCGCAGCTGCCTTTGACTACAACACAATCGTTTGGAATTTGACATCCGCTTGATAGTTTTATAATATCATCTTTGACCAATTCGTTTTTAGTTAACTGCCGGTATTCTCCATCTCTGAGAACAGTAACCTTTGTTTGGTTAACTATCGACAATTTGTCGATTATTCTTTTTGATCTGATTTCCTGAATAATACCAATAAATGTGTTGGAGATCACAACTATCATAAAAAGACAGTTTTTTACTGAACCAACTTCTGCCAAAAGAATGGCTATGGAAAGATTTATAAAATTAAAAAGCGAAAATATGTTTTCAAATAAAATCTGCTTATATGATTTTGTTGATAATTTTGTTTTACCCCGCAAATGTCTTTCCTTCAGTCTTTTTTGCGCTTGAATTTGAGTCAGCCCCACGATTTTTATGTTTTCCATTATTCACCTGCTTTTTATATAAGATTATTAACCGACAAGCAATTCTCTAAGAAGTCTGATCTCGTGTGCAAAAGCACTTTTATTTGATCATGGTTCGTTATATATTTTCCAATGTTATAAACAGTCCGATCTGCAAATGATAATAAAACAAGGAAGAAGGTGAAATTTTGCGAAATTTTATAAAAAGCATTTCGATTATCCTTTCTGTAATATGCGTGTGCATTTTTGGCATTTGCATTGAATCCCGAAACAGTTATCCCAATGAAATCACTTCATATAATAATGAAAATATTTCTTTTAATAATTTTATCACAATCACTTTTAATAATCAATCGAAAAAAGAAATAAAGGTTAATTCGGAGCTAACCGAAAAAAATGCCAACAGAGAATTAATGCTGATGAATATTATTCCCATAAAAAGTGTAAATGTTCATAATCAGCCAAAAAAATTTGTTGTTCCGTGCGGAACTCTTTTCGGAATAAAATTCCACACCAAAGGGGTTTGTGTAATTTCATGCAATCAGGTTGATGATTCTCAGAACAAAATCAATCCCGGAAAGGAAGCAGGACTTGAAGCAGGCGACACAATTATAAATATCAACGGTAACAGCATACAAAGCTGCGACGATGTCCGTCAGATCGTCGAGCAAAGCAGCGGCAGCGCTCTGGAGATCCGATACGACCGACATGGTGAGAGCAAATCCACGTCCATCAAACCGGTAATGTCAGACGATGGTTACAAAATCGGACTTTGGATAAAAGACAGCTGCGCAGGACTCGGAACGATGACATTTTACGACCCCGACAGCGGAGCCTTCGCTTCTCTCGGGCACGGAATATGCGACAGCGACACCGGGGAGCTGCTTTTGCTTGAAAGCGCCGAAATAACTCCGGCAAAAATCAGCAGCATAACAAAAGGATCAAACGGTATTCCCGGAAGCATTAACGGATATTTTTCAAGCGATGACTCTATCGGCAATGCGGTTGTCAACAACAACATGGGGCTTTACGGAAAACTGAACTGCGATATATCACAATTTGAGCCGATTGAGGTTGCCGCAATACAAGACATTCACAAAGGCAAAGCGCAGATTCTTTGTACTCTTGACAACGAATCACCTAAATATTACAACATTGAAATAACCGATGTAAACTATGACGAAAAAAATAAGACAAAAAACTTACAAATACTGGCAACAGACAACAGACTTCTCGAAAAAAGCGGCGGAATTATTCAAGGAATGAGCGGAAGTCCCATATTACAAAACGGTAAACTTGTGGGGGCGGTAACTCATGTTTTAATTACAAATTCCGCTAAGGGATATGGCATTTTTGCTCAGAATATGATTCAACAAATCGATAACAATCAAATATTATCATTTAATAATTACTAAATTGTAATGATAAATAACGAAAAAATAATCAATTAAGTATTGCTATTTCTGCCAATTTGTGGTAATATATGTACAACAAACCAAATTAAACAATATGGAGGAACAAATTCATGGAAAATCAGATTAAGTTGTTGATAACAGAGGAAAGCAATTCATTCAGCCCCGAGCAAGTCGCTGCATTCAGCTCAAAGGGTATCAGCGTCAGCTTTTGCGGCAAAGACGGAGATACGGTGCTGGAGCAAATTGAGATCACTAAGCCGGACGTTGTCATTCTCGATATGTTCATGACACGTATCGACGCTATCGGAGTTCTCAAATTATTTGAAAACACTAAACCGAAAGAAAAACCGATTTTTATCGTTGCGTCATCATTTGACAGTGATGTTTTGCAAAAGGAAGTCATGAACTGCGGAGGCTCATACTTTGTTTTGAAGCCTTATAATACAAACAGCCTGGCAGTAAGCATTATTGAACTTTTCAGAACCAAGAACATTCACATTAACCCGATTGCTAACACTGTACAGGATCCCACGGTTTCAATGGAAGTAATAGTTACGCAGATCCTTCATCAAATCGGTGTTCCGGCACACATCAAAGGTTATCATTACCTGAGAGATTCTATCATTATGTCGGTAGAAACCCCCGAAATTATCAACGCTGTCACCAAAAAGCTTTACCCCGCCGTGGCGAAAAAGTACGATACCACTTCTTCGAGAGTAGAAAGAGCTATCCGCCATGCCATTGAAGTTGCCTGGGACAGAGGCGACATCGAAATACTCAATTCTTATTTTGGCTACACTATTCACACCGGCAGAGGAAAGCCTACTAACAGTGAATTTATTGCCATGATTTCCGACAGACTCAGACTTCAGATAAAATCCGTTTCGTAAAATATATATTCAGTGTTCCGTCATTGTATATACTATTCTCAGAAATAAAAAAACACGCTGTTACCTTTGTAATGAGGTTACAGCGTGTTTTTTTATTGTTATTCAACGAGGAACTGTTCATCAACAACTTTTCATTTCTGCTTGTCTAATTTGCCCTGAACTGCGTTAAATTTTCTTGAAATACGCCAAGTGCCCTTGGGGTACGGCAGTATTCCTGCAAAAATTTGCCTTGTTCAGAACAAATTATCCTAAGCATAAATTAAAAATTTATTTCTTCACACTTCCTACTATTTTCTTTCCCATTTGCTGCACAGTTCATTGATCTGATCGGCAAATTTTGCAAGATCTTTGTTTGCACAGCCTCTGTTCTGATCAATAACATCAAGCAGCCGCTGTCCTGCTTGAACAAGCCTTTCAAATACAGCCTTTGCCCTTTTGTTGACTTTAGTTTTAAGTCTGACCGTATTTCCAAAGTCCAGGCATTTAAATTCAGCAAGATCGTATTCTGCACCGTTATAGGGTGCTGTCGCAGGTATTGATAATTTCCTGACAATACTTTGAGCAAACTCATCGCATACGGTGTCGTGTCCGTGATTTACAAAAACCATTTCGGGTTTGTTTTTAATACTGCCCAACCAGTCGAGCAGCATATTCATATCCGCATGGCCGCTTATTCCTTCCATAGTTTGAATATCGGCATTGACGGCAATTTCTTCACCAAAGAGCTTCACCGTTTTTGTTCCCTCGATCAAAACTCGGCCTAACGTTCCTTCTGCCTGATAGCCTACAAAAAGAATGGTTGAATCTTTTCTCCAAAGGTTATGCTTTAGGTGATGACGTATTCTTCCGGCTTCGCACATTCCGCTTGCGGAAATTATGATTTTAGGAGTAGGATCGTTATTGATCGCTACCGAATCTTCGCTGGTAATGGAAAGATTAAGATTTGAAAACTTGAGCGGATCTATGCCGGCTTTAAGAAACTGTCTTGTTTCCTCGTCACAGTATTCGTACATATCTTCGCTGTATATCTCCGTTGCTTCAACAGCCAAAGGACTGTCTACCCAAACCGGAAAATTACCGAATTTCTTTAAAAGACCCTGAGATTTGATTTCTCTGATAAGATAAAGCATTTCCTGAGTTCTGCCGACTGCAAACGACGGGATCACGACATTTCCGCCACGCTCAAATGTTTTGTAAATTACTGTCGTGAGTTGGCCAACATAATCAGGCCGCATACCGTGCAGGCGATTTCCATAGGTTGATTCTATCACAACATAATCTGCAAATTCCGGTTTTTGAGGATCCTTGATGAGAGGTCGGTTTATATTGCCCACATCGCCTGAGAAAAGAATTGTTTTCTCAACATTGTTCTCGGAGATTTTTACTTCAATGGAAGCAGAACCGAGAAGATGTCCTGCGTCAATGTAACGCACGGTTACTTCATCGTTTATTTTTATCCACTCATTGTAACGGCATGAAGAAAACAGGTTCATACATTCCTCGGCTTCACGTGATGTATACATCGGTTCGTAGAACTGACCTCCGGAACGTTTTGATTTTCTGTTTTTCCACT
This sequence comes from uncultured Ruminococcus sp., assembly GCA_902773245.1. Lineage (GTDB taxonomy): Bacteria > Bacillota > Clostridia > Oscillospirales > Acutalibacteraceae > RUG592. The sequence goes on along the minus strand of CACYDY010000075.1, from coordinate 1,121 downwards.
CCGCTTCCATTTCTTGAATATGAGCCGAATCGACGAGCATTATTCCGCACAGTCGTGTGGTTGCTGCCGTTGCGTAAATTTTTCCGCTGAATCCTTTGGCATAAAGCAGCGGAAGCTTACCCGAATGGTCGATGTGAGCGTGAGTCAAGAGTACAAAATCAATTTCCGACGGGTCAACCGGAAGTTCACAATTCTCATAAATATCCGCTCCCTGTTCCATTCCGCAATCAACCAGTAAACAGCAGCTGTTAGTTTTTATCATTGTGCACGAACCTGTGACCTCATGTGCCGCTCCCAAAAACTTAATTTTCAAAATACTCACCGTCCCATATAATTATATTCTTCAATTTTACATATTAGCACAGAGTGTTTGACAAAATAATTGCCAAACACTCCATTAAAAATCCAATATATTCTAATTATTTAGTAACCTTGATATCCATAGTCTTGCTTACGACCTTGCCTGTGTTGTCCTTAACATTTACTTTCACCTGATAAGTTCCCACACTGCTCGGAATGATTTCGGCGCTCTTGTCTGTTCCGTATGCGGTGCCCTTCAATTTCCATGTTGACGAACCCGCTGATTTTACGTAAAATGCATACTTGTAAGGAGATGTTCCGCCGCTTGCTGCTCCTGTTACGGTAACCTTCGTTCCTGTTTTTACAGATGACGCGCTTACTTTTGAATTATTGGCAAGCGTTGACGCAGTGACCTTCAATGACAGCTGCTTGAGTACTGCTTTGCCTGTGTTATCCTTAACGTATACTTTTATTTGATAAGTTCCTACACAATTCGGCTGTATTACGGCGCTTTTATCCGAGCCGTATTTTGTACCCTTAAGCTTCCAAGTTGAGGAACCGGGCGATTTCACATAAAATGCGTACTTATACGGAGCAACTCCGCTGCTTGCCGCTCCTGTTACAGTGACCGTTGTTCCGTCTGTGACTGTCGATGCGCTAAGCTTTGAATTATTCACAAGTGTTGACTCCGTAACCTTCAGCGACATTTGCTTGTACACAGATTTGCCTGTATTATCCTTAACGTATACTTTTACTTGATAAGTTCCGACACAATTCGGTTGTATTACGGCGCTTGTATCCGAGCCGTATTTTGTTCCTTT
>CACYDY010000074.1 GCA_902773245.1 uncultured Ruminococcus sp. | reverse complement strand
TTTGAACCACATATTTCCTTAAGCTGCAGACAGCGGATTTATAAAGCCAAAACTCCGCACTGCGCATTCTCTACAGTTTTAGGAAAATAAAGAAGTATTTCACTATAAAAAAGAAAAACAGCCCTCGAAATCCGAAAGCTGTTTTTGGGTATTATATCAGAAAATAGTACTTTTCAATGTCGATCATACACACATAAAAGTCCGGTAATGCCGCCATACATTTTGTAACGGTAGGCAGACTTCCGCTCATCGGCTGCCCGCTAAAATTATAAACTTATGCCGCAAACAGAATAAATCATCTTCATTATGTTTTTTCAAAATTCATAGGCAGCTTGATTAAATAATCTGTATTATTATAACTTATTATTTGGGCGCATTTTAAAATTTGTTGTGAAATGCACTGATTTTGTGGTGAACGGATTTTTGGAGTGTTGATCCGACAATTCTTAACCGAAATATACCGATATTATTTTATCAAATTAAATAGTTAAACAGTTATAACTTTTATAAATTCACAAACTATTGATATTTTTGATAAAATTGGTTATAATGTAAAAGGAAGAGTATATGATAAATTCGAAGGGGGCGGCAAAATGAAAGAAAACAATGATTTCGGCAGCGATCACCGTCCCGACCTTAACGAATACCTTTCCCATGAAATTACCGACTACTACGGCGAGGATATGTTAAACAAAATCAACAGAACTACCATAGAAACATCTCATGCGGTAAAACGTCAAAACCGTCTGATCGGCATTATGGGAATAGGCTGCGCAGTCATGTTTCTTACCGGCGCAGTATTATTCACAGGAGTTCTGTTCAATTCGGATATCTCAAAAACCGAAAATGATTCCGACATAAGCGCCATATCAACAGATATACACGGCGCATCGTCCAATAAATCCGAAAGCTCAACAACCTCGTTTTCCAACTCATCGAGTGAAATTACGCCGTCATATTTTCAAGATTACTCGGACAGCAGCGAAACGGATTCGGTATCGGTCTACAGTTCCGACAAAAATAATAATTCGGGTAACACCGATATTTATTCGAACACTAAACCGGATTTTTCATCTTATTCGGGAAACAGTAACGGCAGCTCAATCCACACCGATATTGACACGGACTCCAACTCTATGCTTTCTTCGGACAGCGACGGCGGCTCAGTTCGCACCGATATTGACACGGACTCTATGCTTTCTTCGGACAGTGACGGCGGCTCAGTTCGCACCGATATTGACACGGACTCTATGCTTTCTTCGGACAGTGACAGCGGCTCAGTACGCACCGATATTGACACGGACTCCGACTCTATGCTTTCTTCGGACAGTGACGGTACTTCCACGGACACCGATATTACAAAAGACCCAAGCGATAAATATCAACCCGACAATACAGAGGACATACCTCATCGACAGGGGTCTTTTTCGCTTCCCCAATATCCCGACAACACAGCTGCCATGCCGCCTGACGACCCAAACAACAACGGTTACACAAACCCCTATGACAATGTAACAACGGGAAAAAACTTCCGAACGGGACTTGGAATAATTCTAATGACGCTTTCGCTCATGGCAGCGCTGGCTATCAACAAATTCAAATACAGCGGCGATCAACCGTAACACATAGCATTACAACATACATAATTAACGAGGAGCAATTATGACAAAATTATATTTGGCAATACCTTGCTACAACGAAGAAGATGTTTTGCCCGAAACAGCAAAAAAGCTAAGGGAAAAATATTCCGAACTTATAAAAAACAAAAAAATAACAAAAGACAGCAAAATAGTTTTTATTGATGACGGCTCAAAAGATAAAACATGGTCTATTATAAAAAATCTTCATAAAAATGACAATATATTCTCTGGAATAAAACTCAGCTGCAACCGAGGTCATCAAAACGCTTTGCTTTGCGGTCTGATGACGCTGAAAGACTGTGCCGACGCTGTGATTTCCATTGACGCCGACCTGCAGGACGACATTAACACATTCGACGCTATGATCGATAAATTCGAAAACGGCTGCGATGTGGTTTACGGTGTTCGCTCAAAACGTGATACCGACACATTTTTCAAACGTTTTACGGCTGAGTCGTTTTACAAAATACTTAACAGCATGGGCGCAAAAGTGATCTTTAATCACGCTGACTTCCGGCTCATGAGCAAAAAAGCGCTTCAACATTTGTCGGACTATCACGAAACAAATATTTTTCTCCGTGGGCTTGTCCCCATGATAGGCTTCAAGTCGGACATTGTTGAGTATGAGCGAAGCGAGCGGCTTGCGGGAGAAAGCAAGTATCCTTTGAAAAAAATGCTCGCACTTGCGTGGGAGGGCATCACATCGCTGAGCATTCAGCCGATACGCCTTGTAACATCAACCGGGATTGCCGTGTTTACTCTGAGCATAGCCATGCTGATTTATTTTCTTGTAAGATATTTAACGAACGCTACCGTTCCCGGCTGGGCAAGCCTTGCTGTTTCTATTTGGGCTATTGGGGGGCTTCAGCTGCTCGCTATCGGCATTGTCGGCGAGTATATAGGTAAAATATACCTTGAGGTAAAAAAACGCCCACGCTTCATTGTAGACGAGTTTCTGAACAGCGACAAAACGTCACCGGAACTTAAGGAACTGCCAACGGCAGACGAAAATCGCACACCGACTTTTTGAGTTAGGTGACTTTTCCGCCTGCGTCAGAATTTGTCCCTAAGGAGAGGTCAACGAACCACTGATCAAATCCCGTCCTGCGGACTGAGCACCCATCTCGCTTGCATCTTTTTGTCAAATTGCACTCAACTCCCTTGAAATACGCCCGAAGGAAGTGCCCTTGGGGTACG
>CACYDY010000073.1 GCA_902773245.1 uncultured Ruminococcus sp. | reverse complement strand
GAGCACCCCTGAGTTGAGGTTTTAATATACTTTCCTCGCCGCTCCAAGGCGACACAACGATTCTAAAGTTAGTGCATATGGGGCGAAGCCCGTCACCTGAGAAGCCCCCTTTCCCACCCGGGAAAGGGGGTTGGGGGGTATGGGCGACGTCAATAAATGTTAAATAGAATCAAAGACTTGGGTCGACAGGAACAAATCCTTAAGTTGTGGACAGTGATTATTAATCAGCTTCTCAGAACTGCGCCGAGTTTTTCCAATGCTTTGACAGCCTTGTTTACTGCCGAAGCAGCGTGTTCGTCGGTCAAAGTTCCCTCTGCGCTTCTGAGTGTAAGACTGAATGCGACGCTTTTCTTTCCGGGTAGGATCTGTTTTCCCTGATATACATCGAAAAGCTTTACCGATTCCAGCGTTTTGCCGGCGCCGTTCTTTATAGCTTTCTCAAGTTCCGCAACGGGAATCTCTTTGTCACAAATTACAGCAAGATCACGGGTTATTGCCGGATATTTCGGGAGCGGTGTGTAGTGCTTTTCAAGCTCTGCATATTCAAACATTGTGTCAACGTTAAGACTAAAGCAGTAGACTCTTTTGCCGATTGAGTAATTTTCTCTGACTTTGGGGTGTATCTCTCCGATAACGCCGAACTGCTCGCCGTTTATGGTTACAACGGCGCATCGTCCCGGGTGATAGCCAAACTGTTCGCTGTCGGCTTTCAGCTCGTAATTTTTTACCCCGCAGCGTTCAAGAACCTGCTCGGCAACACCTTTTACCTTAAAGAAATCAACTGTGTCGCCGTAGAAGCCTGCCGTCAGAACGTTCTTTTCAACGGGGAGCTTGTCGGGAGTGGTCGGGATATATTCCTTTGCTATCTCAAAGAGATATGCGTATTCATTTCGGTTGTTGTAATTCTTTGCGAGGATCTCAAGCATCGAGGGCAGGGCTGTGGTTCTCATTATTGAAGTGTCCTCTCCCAACGGGTTTGAAATTACAACGCTGTTTCTTAGGGGGTGATCCTCGGGCATCATTACCTTGCTGTAATACTTGGGACTGATGAAAGAGTAAGTCATGATTTCGCTGACACCGCTTGCGATCAGTGTGTTTGTAATTGCCATGTCAAACTTTTGACGAACGCTGTATTTGCCCTGCGCGCCGCCCTTGATCGAAGCTCCGGGGATAACGTTGTAGCCGTAGAAGCGCGCAATTTCCTCGGCGATATCGGCTTTGTGAAGAAGATCGGGACGGAATGTCGGGGCTATGATCTCGTCACCCTCAATTTTGCATTCGATCTTTTCGAGGATAGCGGTCATTTCCTCTTTTGTGAGATTTGTGTTGAGGAAACCGTTTATCCAATCCGGATTGAATTTTATTCTTACAGACTCATTTTTTGTGTGGCTGTCGATAATAGTTCCGTCAAGAACATCTCCGGCGTCAAGAAGCTGTACTAATTCGCACGCTCTTTCAAGCGCAGGCAAACAAGAATTTGGGTCAAGTCCCTTTTCATATCTTGAAGAAGCGTCCGTTCTCATGGCGTGCTGCTTTGCGGTGAGGCGCACCGACGAACCCATGAAGTTTGCGCTTTCAAAAACGATAGTTGTCGTGTCGTCCATGATACCGCTGTATTCGCCGCCCATAACGCCTGCAATGGCAACGGGCTTTTCTTCGTCGGCGATCACGAGGTTGGTTGACGTAAGCTTTCTTTCTATTCCGTCCAGAGTGGTGATCTCTTCACCGTCTTTTGCGAGTCTTACGTTGATTTTTCCGCCCTTGATGAAACGCAGATCAAAAGCGTGCATTGGCTGACCGTACTCAAGCATTACGTAGTTTGTAATATCAACTATGTTGTTGATCGGACGAACTCCCATAGCGCGAAGTCTTTCTCTGAGCCAAAGCGGAGATGGCTTTACTCTGACGTTTTCGACTATTTTTGCGCTGTAGATCGGGCAAAGCTCGGGGTTGTGGATCTGAACGTCAAGCATACCCTCGCATGATCTGCCTGCGGGTTTTAATTCGGGTGTGTGGAGTTTAAGCTCCTTGTCAAAGGTTGCGGCAGCCTCTCTTGCAAGACCTATCACAGAGAAACAATCGGGGCGGTTGGAGGTTATTTCAAACTCTACCTTTGTGTCGTTAAGTCCGATAGCTTCTTTAATATCCATGCCGATCACGGGGTTGAGATCCGGATCATTCTGCAATACAAAAATACCGTCCTGAACAGCGTAAGGGAAGTCGTGAACCGTAACTCCAAGCTCTGCAACGGAGCAGAACATACCCTCGCTGAGAACTCCTCGAAGCTTTCCTTTTTTGATAGGAGTTCCGTCAACAAGCCTGGACTTGTCTTTGCAAACGGGAACATAGTCGCCGACTGTGAGATTTGTTGCAGCAGTTACTATCTGAACCGTCTTTTCACCGATATCGACTTGACAAACGACAAGCTTGTCCGCATCGGGGTGTTTTTCGATCTGAAGAACCTTTCCTACAACAATATTCTCGATCTGACCGCCCTCAGCCTCAAAAAGCTCAACCTTTGAGCCGCTCATTGTCATAGCTTCCGAAAAATCTCTTGGAGCAATATTTCCGATGTCTACAAATTCCTTTAACCATTTCATTGATAAATTCATAACACTATACTCCTTTCAATCAAAACTGTGACAAGAATCTTGTATCGTTCTCATAGAACAATCTCATATCGTCAACACCGTATCGGCGCATTGCAACACGCTCCAGTCCGAGTCCGAGCGCAAATCCCGAGTATTCCTCGGGGTCGATGCCGCAGTTTTCCAGAACCTTGGGGTGAACCATGCCGCAGCCGAGAATTTCTATCCAACCTTCGTTTTTGCAGACACGGCAGCCTTTTCCTTTACAGCTGAAGCACTGAACGTCTACCTCGGCCGACGGCTCCGTAAACGGGAAATGATGAGGACGGAAACGCACAACGCTGTCGTCACCGTAGAGTCGTTTTATAAATGTTTCGAGTGTTCCCTTGAGATCTGCGAAGGTTATGTCTTTGTCAACAACAAGACCCTCGATCTGGTGGAACAGCGGAGAGTGGGTTGCGTCAACTGCGTCCGATCTGAAAACTCTTCCGGGGGAGATGATTCTTATCGGGGGCTTTTTCTTTTCCATAACACGAACCTGTACCGGAGATGTCTGAGTTCTCAAAACAATATTGTCCGTTATGTAGAATGTATCCTGGGTGTCACGAGCAGGGTGATCCTTTGGAATATTCAGCGCTTCGAAGTTATAGTAGTCATATTCCACCTCGGGGCCTTCCACGATCTCAAAGCCCATTCCGACGAATATCTCTTTGATTTCGTCGAGAACGATCGAAAGAGGGTGTTTGTGACCGAGGGGCTGGGTGTTTGACGGGAGCGTTACGTCAATTTTTTCGTCTTGAAGCTGCTTTTGAAGCTTCAGCTCGGCAAGCTCTGCCTTTTTTGATTCAACGGCATTCTCGATGTAGCTTCTGACTTCGTTTGCGAACTGACCGATAACAGGTCTTTCTTCAGGGGAGAGTTTTCCCATTTGCTTCAAAATAGCGGTCAGCTCGCCTTTTTTTCCTGCGTATTTTACTCTGAGTTCTTCGATAGTTTCGACAGCGTTAGCTTTTGAGAGTTCTTCTTCGGCTCTTTGGCGAATTTCTTCAAGCTTAGCTTTCATATTTTTCAATCCTTTCTATTATAATAGTTATTACCGAGCGGCATCAAAAAAAGCCCTGCGGAGTTTTTCCGCAGGGACGAACATTGCCGTGGTACCACCCAAATTCTGTTTACAAAGCAAACACTCTGTCGGCTTGTAACGGAGCCTGCCGTCAGGACTTAGTAATAATAAAATGTTCGGTCCCGCCGCTCGAAAGGGAACTTCACACAAGCTTCTGCACAGGCGGGCTTTCAGCCGGGACCCACCCTCTCTTTTTGCGAATATCGAGTGTTACTTTTCTTTGTCAATGCGTTTTCGGTGTAAATAACAATTGCAATAAAATTATATCATCAATTTCAGAGTTTTTCAAGAGTTTTTTGAAATTTATTCGCAGCGATCCGGCGGTATTGATTTTATTATAAAGGTATTTCGCCGTCCGCAGACGGCGAAACACCTTAGCGTACAGCCCTTTG
>CACYDY010000072.1 GCA_902773245.1 uncultured Ruminococcus sp. | reverse complement strand
GTCATAGCGGTGGATAATATTTGTTACGGTTTCGTTATCTCCAGCGCCTTGCGTTTGTTCGCTGTATTTTAAAACAACGGCTTCAACCTTCGTGTTCTTTGCGCTCACTCTGAGCATGATTAACGCATTATTGCTGTCCGTGAACGGTTTAGTGCTGTCCGCAAACATTATAGTTTGCAGTGATGACGGATAGTTTTGATTACGTGAATAGTTCTCCCCTTTGTGGTCTGTAAAAGAGCCTTTGTCACGGACGTATACAAGCGGTATGCTGCACATCTGTTCAAGGTTCGGCTGCCGCTCGCTTACTTCAATTTGAGTTTCTGTGGCTGTCATTCTCCCGTAAAGCTCCGCTACTCCGTTGTCAATTCTGTTAAGCTCCGCCGCTGTTATCGGGGTTGTCGTATTGGTATAATTTTTCCAGTTTCTAGGCTGATAATCCGACATATAATCACCGTCCTTTATTCTTCAAGATCGCCTTCCGTGTATTTGATATTCGCGCCGTTTGCCGTAATTTCGTCCGTCATTGCCTGTATTCCCGATATGGTGCGGCTCAGTACAATGCTGCTCAAACGGCTCCAGTGTTCTCGCCCATTAAGATCAACCCAGTGTATGTTAACCTTGATTCTGTCGCCGATTTCAACCCAGCTGCGGTATTCGGATTTTAACGTCATGGGAGTATAATAAGCAATCGTAAAATTGTCGGCAAGAGAAGTTCTTAGCCCTAAGCCATGAGGCGTAATGCCGGGTTTAGGATCACAATAGACATCGTCAAAAAGGGCATTGCCGCCATAAACAGAATATCCTGTCGTAACAACAGAATTGCCTTCAATCGGGTAGAGATTGTATTTTCCAGATCCACTGCCTACAGGCAAGGCATAATTTGCTGTATTACCGTTCGGAAAACCAAAAATATACAATCCGTCAAATCCTGTTTTAACAAAATCTTCCGTTTCGACATCAATATAAAATTCGTAATCTTCCGTATTTACATCGGTATAGCTGCTCTCTCCGATTGTTTTGTATTCAAGCCGTCCTTCGCCGTTGATGTATCCAAAACAGCCGTTAAATTCGCATATCTGCCTGAGAAGGTCGATATATGTAACCTGTCCGTCAATCCTATAAACAGGAAGTACATCGGCAGGGAGAGTTGCTTCTCCGTCAGCCTGAATCAGTTTTATTTCGTTTGTAATGGCTGTTCGAAGCTCCCCGAGCGTGATTGTTTCTGCCTGTGCATCTCTATATAGTTTTCTATACCAGTCTGTGCAGTCAGCCGCACATTTCCAATAAAAATCATCATAAGCGACAATCTTACGCATTGCCCGATTTTTCGCAAGCTTGCAGCTGAAAATCCGTCCGCTGAATATTTGAATAGATTGACCTTTATAACCCTCGCAAACGGTATAGCCCGGGTACACCGTAATATGTTCATCGTCTGAGCCGTACACGGTGTTCTTCTCTGTAGGGAATGTGATTGTACTCGGATAAGTCGGAATTATTGCCCTTTGAAAAAGATACACCGATATTTCTCTGCCTGTCAGGTCAATATCTTTTGTAATTTCAATTTCAAATTGGCTTGCAATGCAGCCGCCGAATTTAAGGTCGCTGTCATCGCAGATACTTCCGGTCAGGCGAAGACTGTCGGCTACAATTTCATCGTTTTTTATCTGAACGGGATTTTCAGAATCCTCTGTCGGTATATCGATAGTAATCTCATTTTCAACCGAGCCGTAAAGACAGCCTTTTTCAAATATTTCACTTACTGTTCTCATAGTTCACCGTCTTAATATTCAATAAATTCATATGTCAGAGCGTCATAAACGATAGTTCCGTTCCCGATTTTCTGCCGCTTGAAAGTTGTATCGGGAATATAAAAATATCCTGTTTTATAGTCATTTACGCCTATATCATCGCACCAGTATTCTACGTAATATTTTCTCTCGATTTCGCTGATCAAGCCGCATGCCATAATCGCTTCGATTTCTTCCTTCTGCTCAAGCGTAAGCCCCGGAATAGTTGTAACCGCAAAAGTGCTTTTATGGTTCGGAATAGTCATTCGATGCAAATCATTGTTTGCGTCACGATAGGCTTCGGCATCGGTTCGGCGGCACGGTGTTGCTTCTGCTCCCTGAGCAATGTATTCATTCGGGAACACACCGATATTGCCGGAATAATTTCCGAATTTTAAAAGATATCCTTTAAAATTGCTCATCGTTTCGCCCCCTGTTTATCCAAACGCAGGTCTGCCGCCGTGGGCACGTGACCAATGCTCGGCTTCACGTTTCGTTACTCTGAATATTTCTCTGCCGTCTATCTGTATTATGATATCTCCGCTCTGACTGCGGTTTGAATATCCGGTTTCTTGAAGAGCTTCTTTCATTGCCTGCTTTATTGTGGACAGCGGCGATACGACTTCCGGCTCTTTTCTGTTGTCGCCGAGTATTGCAGCAAATTCGCCGTAGTTTGCGGGTACGACTGTGCCGGTGGCAAGATACGGAATTTTCGGCGGAGTGACATGCTGAATATCAAATCCAAAAGTACCGCCGCCGATACCCGGAACCCAGTCGGGAATATCCCAGCTTATGCCGTTGAGCATATCAATAAGATAATTGATACCGCCTGCCGCACTATTGAGCATACCGTTAATATACCCGATAATTCCGTTGACAAGGTTTTTGAAAAAACCTTGAACTTTGCCGAGAAGTCCCGTGACTTTATCCGTCCACCAGTTTGCAAACTGCGACCAGCCGTTTTTAAACCAATTTACGAATTTATCCATATACAATTTCAGCGTTTCCACACCGTCAAACCATGCTTCTTTGAGCGTATCCCAGTATGTAATGACTTCGATAATTACTATGACAATCGCCGCAATTGCTGCAATAATCCACCCTATCGGATTGCTCAATGCGCCTATAATTGCAGGTACAGCGGCAGTCACGGCATTAAATGCTGCAATTCCGCCAACCACAGCACCGACAGCGGTTGCTATTCCGATTATTACATCAACAGCGGATTCATTGGCTGCCACATCGCTCAGGAACTGCCCGAAAACCTCTAGGAATTTTATAACTCCGTCACCGACCCACGAAACAAGCTTTGACAAAAATTTATCCCATATCGTCCCCAGAAGTATACCTACATTCTCACCTATCGCCGAAACCAAATCAAGGAATCCGCCGATAGCTTCCAAAGCCGCAGGCACTCCCTTTTCAATCGCCCAGCCGGCAAGCGGAAGAAAAATCTTCTCCCAGACGTTTTCAGCCCATGTTCCGGCAATGTCAACAATTTTTTGAATAGGTGTCAGCAGCTTGTCAAATGCATTCATAACAGGCTCAAAATTAACGCTCTCAGCCCATTGCGAAGTTTTTTCGGAAATGTTGTTAATGTGTTCGAGAACAGTATTAAACGTATCGGCGAGCTTTTCGACAATAGACAACCCTGCTCCCGAATCCCATGCCGTGCGAAAATTATCGGCTATATTGGAAATAGTATCATTAATGTTTGTAAATATGTTCAGAATATTTCCGACTGTTATTTCTCCCGTGCCGTTTTTCCACACCTGAGAAAAGGTTATTCCTATTGACCGCACAAGATTTTTTATAGCGGAGAATCTTTTCTTTACACTTTCAGCAACTCCTTTGCCGTACTTATCCCAAGATTTTTTTATCGGCTGAAACAAATCTTCAACCGATTTTTTTACATTGCGAATAAGCTTAGTCAAAGCTCCTTCCGCTTCTTCGGTATCGGCGTCAACTTCAAATGCAATGGCGGTTTCAAGTTCGTCCGCGGCATTGTCGGCAGCTTCTTTTGCCTTCTCTTCTGCATTGTCCGAGGTTATATCAGCCGTGTCCTTTGCCTTTACATTGAGCTTATCAAAAGCTGCCAGGTCTTCATTATTTGCCTTGTTTGCGTCTTGTGCAGCATTTGCCATATCTTCGTAGCTGTCGGCAGTGTCTTCGGCTTCATCGGCTAAGGCTTCTGTGCTGTCGGTAAGGTCTGCGTTTGTTTCAACACCGCCTGTGCCGGTGGTACTGACCTTTTTATTTGACTTCGTGCCGAAAACAGCGGACAAAGCCTGAGCAACATCATTTGCTTTATCCGCTATAACCTGTAAGGCGTTTGCAACCTGCTTTAAAGCCGGGAGTAAAAGAACCTCGATTTGAGTAATCGCTTCGCCGAACCGCTCCTTGATGTCACCCATAGTGTTTTCAAGCTGTTTCATTCTGCCTGCCGGAGTTTGTGCCAACGCTTCGTTCATACCGCCTACAGAATCGAGTACAACCTCCGCAAGAGTAGCAACTCTTTGCTCCTCAGTACCATATTTCAAAAGCTTTTCCTGAGCCTCGTCAAAGGTATAGCCGTATCGGGAAAGCGCCGAAGTCTGACCTGCAAGAACCTTACCGAGCATTGTCGAAATTGTAACAGCGCTTTCAGCGGAAGCATTAAGACCGTACTGCTGAGCGAGCATATCGTTTAAAACTCCGTTCATCGTTTTCAGTGAATCGGGATTTTCGATATATGTAGACAGCTCCTGCAAACCTGCAAGCTGCACCTCATCTCCGATAACTCCGACTTCCTGCAAAGCGGAAGCATAATCTTTTGTTGCCTGAATTTGTTCTTTTGTGGCGTTAAGGTGCTTGCCGAGAACTGTTTCGAGCTTCGTTTCGCCCTCAAGCTGGATATTGTACAGCTCTTTTGCGGATTTGGAAAAATTGATTAATGCGGCTGCGGAAAATGCTATACCGAATGCTCCGGCTAAATTCATTACACTGCCTTTTAAACTTTTCAGAGTGTTTCCGATATTTTTCAAGCCTTTTTGAAATCCTGTTGTTTTTATAATAGTATCAAAATTCAGATGTCCGTCTACTGCCATTGCTTCACTTCCTTTC
>CACYDY010000071.1 GCA_902773245.1 uncultured Ruminococcus sp. | reverse complement strand
TGTGCCGTAAAAATGGCTAATAAGCAAAGGGGGAAATAAAGGAAAAACTTAGTTTGACAAAGGAAAGTGATCTTGTGAGAAAAAATTCGGGAGTTTGACAGCAAAAGCCGTGAAAAAGTGTTAAAAACCGCATAGTTACGCGATTTTTAACACAAGTTACAAGATTGTTGCTTGTAGTACGGTTGGTACTGTGTTATAATATATACGGAGGGATTGAGATGAGACTTCGTATTGACACAAATAAAGACGGCAGCAAGAACTATTATGTACTGGAGTCCTTCCGTACAGACAACAAAAAAACGACCACCCGCATCGTCAAAAAGCTTGGCAGCCATGCGCAGCTTTTGGCTGAGCACGACGATCCCGAAGCGTGGGCACGCGAGGTCGTTGCCGAGATGAACCGTCAGGCTAACGAGGGTAAGCGAAAAATCATGGTGCCTTTCTCAGAATCCGAAATCATCAAGAAGGGTAATGACCGTCTGTTTGACGGCGGCTATCTGTTTTTGCAAAAGCTATTCCATCAGCTTCGTCTTGATTACATCTGCAAAAAGATTTCTGCCGACTACGGGAATGAATTCAACTTGGCTGAAATACTCGGACATCTTGTCTATTCCCGCATTCTGAATCCCGCGTCGAAGCTTGCTACCTATGAATACGTGCAATCCTTCCTTGAAAAGCCTACCTATTCCCTTGCGGACGTTTACCGCGCCTTAGAGATTATCGGAACCGAAAAAGACAGGTTTCAAACCGATTTATACAAATTCAGCAAAAAGCTCGGCAAACGAAACGACCGCATTTTGTATTACGACTGCACCAATTATTACTTTGAGATCGAGCAGGAGAGCGGCTTGCGCCAATACGGACCGAGCAAGGAGCACCGCCCAAACCCAATCGTCGAAATGGGCTTGTTCATGGACGGCGACGGCATTCCGCTCGCTTTTTGTATCCATAGCGGCAATACCAACGAACAAATCACACTCAAACCGCTCGAAAACCGGATTTTGACGGATTTTAACCACTCCAAATTCATCGTGTGCACCGACGCCGGATTATCTTCAACTGCCAATCGCAAATTCAACAATGTCGGCGAACGTGCATTTATCACCACCCAATCCATTAAAAAGATGAAGAATTTTCAAAAGGATTGGGCGCTGTCCGGAAAAGACTGGATGCTTGCCGGAAGCGACAAATCATATGATTTGGACACCATTCTCGCAAGTGAGGAGCTAAGTCAAAAATATCATCAAAGCACATTCTACAAGGAAGAATGGTTTAACGAAGACGGTATTGAGCAGAAATTCATTGTAACATTCTCGTTAAAATACAGGAATTATCAAAGAAAAATCCGCGAGGAACAGCTTGCCAGAGCGCAAAAAGCCCTTTCCTCTGCCGACCGTATCGATCGGAAGAAACAAACTGACTACAAGCGTTTCATCACCAAGGTTGCCGTTACGGGTGAGGGCGAAATTGCCGAAAAAACCGTTTACGGCATTGATGAAAAGAAGATCAGAGAAGAAGAACGCTATGACGGATTCTATGCCGTCGCGACAAATTTGGACGATGCTGCCGAAAAAATCATCAAAATCAATCAGCGCAGATGGGAAATTGAGGAATGCTTCCGCATTATGAAGCACGAATTCAGCGCAAGACCTGTTTATCTTCGCAAGGACGTCAGAATAGAAGCGCATTTTACGGTTTGCTTTCTCGCTTTGGTCATATTCAGATATCTGGAAAAGAAGCTAAAGCACCAATTCACCTGCGAAGAGATCACCAACGGACTTCGCAAAATGAAATATCTCAAAATAAAAGACACCGGCTACACCCCCGCTTACACGCGCAACGACTTCACCGACGCCCTTCATGAAGCCTTCGGATTCCGAACCGACTACGAAATCATGCAAAAAGCCGTTATGAGAAAAATCATCGCTGCAACAAAGAGCATGTGAATGTTTGTCACATATTGCAAAATAAAGAGACCGTACTACATTCTCAAAACAGAACCGAGAGCCAAAAAATCGCATAGATATGCGGTTTCTAGGCTCTCGGTTCGCTTTTTGCTGTCAAAGATGGG
>CACYDY010000070.1 GCA_902773245.1 uncultured Ruminococcus sp. | reverse complement strand
TCGGGCTCCACGCTTGCCATGGGAGAACTCAGAGGAGTCAACAAGCAGGTTTCCTTGGACTATACGTTTGTTCTCGGTATTCCCTCGATTCTTGCGGCGGCTTTGCTTGAGGGAAAGGAAGCTCTTGAAGCGCAGGGAACTCAGGATACTCTCCAGCTCAGCACAGCGGCTATGATTGCAGGCATGATCGCCGCTATGATAGTAGGATTTTTCGCAATAAAGCTTTTCAAATGGATGCTCGCAAAGGACAGAACCGGTGTGTTTGTAGTTTATACTGCGCTGATGGGACTTGCCGTAATAATTATCGGAGTTATCGAGCTTTCGTCGGGAACTAATCTGTTTTCGGGCGCACCGCTTACGTTTGGCTAAGCTGTGATAATTATTTGATAATTATATTCGAAAGCGTAAAGATTTAGCACGTTTCTTTCTCAGACCGGCAATTCGCTTCGCTGTTGCCTGTTTTGATTTTTACCCAAATGTATCATTTTGAGGATCGCTTTGATAATTAGTTTATTTGATTTCGCTGAGGAAAATTGGTCGATCTTTTTCGATTTGTTCCGTCAGCGACAAAAGGCTCTGCCTTTGGAAACGCAAACTTTGGAAAAAGTGTGATCAAAACTTAAATAGGCTAAATCTTTTAGACTTTCAGCATATAAAGAAAAGCTGCTGCGGCTTTTTTGTAATATTCCAAAAAACAGCGGTCAAATGTTGGTGACGAGATTTTTTCGTCGATTTGATCGGTGTTTTTTGATATTTATTTAATGTTAACAGAGAGGTGAACCTGTTGGCTGAAGAAAAGAAAAAGAAAACGGGCGGCAAAAAAAGCGCTGCCAAGCCGAAAAAATCTTCGGCTAATAAAAACTCGGATAAGAAACCCGCAAAGGGAAAGAAGAATGCCGACAACAAAGAGCTGATCGCAGCAAAACAGACTCGATCGCTGATCATGTTCATGGCGGCTGTTTTTCTGGCTGCTATAATTTGTATTCCCGGAGATATGATCTGGCTTGCGGCGCATAACGCAGTGCGTGGATTTTTCAGTATACTTTCGCTGTATTGGTCGCTGCTGCTGATATTCACAGCCGTTGTGACGATGATAGATATAGACAAAAAGCTGCCCAAGCTGTGGTTTAAGGTTGGATTCATTTCGGGCTTTGCAGTCGCTTTGAATGCCTGCATATATGTGTTTACCGGAAAAGGCGAGCTTGATGTACATACGGCTTTTGAACAGGGGATAGAATATCACGGCGGCGGTATTTTAGGATTTGCGATCGGAGCGCCTTTTGTAAAGCTTTTCGGCGTGATCCCGGCAAGAATACTGATAATTCTGATCATGATGACGCTTTTGATCGTCGGGTTTGATATTTCGGTAAAAAAATGGTATTTTATAATAATTTCAAAAATATCGGAGTGGATAAGGCTGATCGTTGAGAATATCAAATCACGGTCGACCGTTCGTCAGGCTGTCAGGATTGCAGATGACGCTTATTTTGACGACGATATGTACGAAGGCTTTGACATCGGTTCGGAAGCTTTCGGCAGGGCTTTTTCAAACCGGAACGATGACGATGAGTTTGAAGAGGTAAGTCTGAATCAGCCCCGGAAAGTCAATGAAAAGATCCTTCCGCAGTCGCCCGTATTCTCGGCCGATACGAACGATATTATCGAAATAGACGAAATGGACAAGATCGAAGATGTTGTTGAAGACGCTGATGATTTTGACGCTATTGAAGCTATACTGAATGACCCCGACGCACTTTTTGACAGTATTCGGATCGATGAACCTCAAGCAGCGGATCATCAGGACGATTACAGCATAGACATTGACATTGATTCTCCCATGCCCGATTCGAGATCAAGAAAGAGATCTGAAAAGCAGACTCCAAAATTTGATCTTGCAAAGATGAATCAGTCGATTGACGACGATGATCTTGACGGAATTTTTGACGACGAAATGCTCGATATGACGGACAGTGAGTTTAAGTCCGAAGCGGTTGAAATAGCTTCGGAAATTAACAAGAGCAAAAATACAGATCAAGGCGTTTCGACTGATGATAAAAAATCTCACACAAGGGATAAAAAAGCCTACAAATATCCCCCGACAACGCTGCTCAGCGCAGGCAAGAAAAGCAGCGTGAACTATGACGCAGAGCTTAAAGAGAATGCCAAAAAGCTGATAGAAACCTTGGAGAGCTTTTCCGTTAAAGCAAAGATAGTGGGCTATTGCAGAGGTCCTTCGATCACGAGATACGAAATTCAGCCGGCGCCGGGCGTTAAGATCTCAAAAATAACCGGTCTTTCGGACGACATTGCGCTTAACCTGGCAGCTGACGGCGTAAGAATGGAAGCGCCCATACCGGGAAAGCCTGCCATAGGAATAGAGATACCAAACAAAAACATAACGTCGGTCACTATCAGAGAGCTGCTTGAATCGGCGGAATTTAACAAAAACATGAAAACCAAAAAGCTTGAATGCGTTCTCGGCCGTGACGTTGCAGGAAAAATTATCACAACAGACCTCGCAAAAATGCCGCATCTGCTCATTGCCGGAACCACAGGTTCGGGTAAGTCTGTTTGTGTAAACTCCATATTGATGAGTATTCTTTTCAGGGCTTCTCCCGACGAAGTAAAAATGATACTCATAGACCCAAAGCTTGTAGAGTTTTCAAAGTATAAGGGTATTCCTCATTTGCTGATCCCCGTGGTTTCGGACGCAAAAAAAGCCGCAGGCGCTTTAAACTGGGCTGTCAATGAAATGGAGGAGAGATACAAGGAGTTTTCTCTTTATAACGTCAAGGATATTGACAGCTACAACAAAATGGTTGACAAGAATCTTGCGGTCATGACTCCCGAAGAACTCGCAGAAGAGGAAAACGGCGAGGTTGTGGACGGCGAGTTTATCCCGCCGAGAGCAAAAAAGAAAATGCCGAAAATAGTGATTGCCATTGATGAGCTTGCCGATTTGATGATGGTAGCTCCCGGCGAGGTCGAGGATTCGATCTGCCGTCTTGCTCAAAAGGCAAGAGCCGCAGGAATGCACCTGGTGATCGCAACGCAAAGACCGTCGGTTAACGTTATCACGGGCGTTATCAAAGCGAATATTCCGAGCCGTATCTCACTGAAGGTGGCTTCGTATGTGGATTCAAAAACCATTCTTGACACAGGCGGCGGAGAAAAGCTGATTGGACGAGGCGATATGCTTTATAATCCTGTCGGCGCTCCAAAGCCGATAAGAGTTCAGGGCGGATTCTCGTCCGATGAGGATATCGAAAGAGTTACCGACTTTATCAAGGGCAACGGTAAGTCAGATTATGACAGCGATATCAGCGAACAGATAGAACAGTTCAGCGAAACTATCGGCGTCAAGGGCAGCAAGGACAGCGCCGACTCGTCGGGGGCAGATGTTGATGACTCGGATCCTATGCTTGAGGATGCGATTAAGCTGGTAGTAGAAGCGGGACAGGCGTCGACTTCCCTTTTGCAAAGACGTCTGCGTCTTGGTTACGCAAGAGCCGGCAGACTGATCGACACCATGGAGCAAATGGGTATCGTCGGCCCGCATGAGGGCAGTAAATCAAGAAAGGTTCTCATGACGGAACAGCAGTTTATTGAACGTCAGATATCGGGGTCGGTTGAATAGTTATGAACAACAGGGAATGGAAATCTTTAACCGAATTGGATTATGAAGCAGCCGCAAAAAGGAAAAAACGGTTCAAATTGGCTGCGTTTTTGGCGGCGGTTGCGGTTGCGACCACCGCCCTTGCTGTTATTTCGCCCGATTGGAACAGGGTGTTTGATATTTTTGAAGTTTCGTCGGTTTATTTAAAAAGCGAAGAATACCCGCTGTCTGTTTTTGTTTTGGACTCCGGAAGCGCAAACTGTGTTTTAATAAAAAGCATTGAAGCGAATATTATTGTGGACTGCGGTCACGAAAAAGCAGACAAGAATATTTTAGATACGCTTGATATTCTTAAAGTAGATCATCTTGATCTGGTGATCTTGACTCACCCCGACAAGGATCACATCGGAAATATGGAACAGGTTGTCGGAAAATACAGCGTTGACAGGTTTGTAACCTGCGAAAACGGCGATTATGAGCTTAGCGAGTTGTACGAAGAGCTTATTACGGCTTTAAATGACAAAAACATCGAAATTCAAACGGTCGGGGCAGGAGAAAAAATAGATTTCGGCAGGTTGACACTGGAAGTTGTTTCGCCTATAATGGTATATGACACGCCCAACGACAATTCGGTTGCGGTGCGGCTTTGCTACGGTGATTTCACGGCAATGCTTACAGGTGATATCAGCGAAAAAGCCGAAAAGGATATTCTTGCAAGCAAGCGCTGCATTTCATCGGACGTGCTGCTTGCAGCGCATCATGGCAGCGGAAGCTCCACCTGTGAGGAGTT
>CACYDY010000069.1 GCA_902773245.1 uncultured Ruminococcus sp. | reverse complement strand
GCCCGGCGCAAAAAATAGTTGACAAAATTTGCGTTTTATGATAGACTGAAAATGTGAAATTATAAAAGGAGGTTGTCCGTTTATGAAAAGAATCCAGACTATCAAAACTCGTGATTTAAAGAAAAGCGCTAAAACAGGCGGCTGCGGTGAGTGTCAGACTTCATGTCAGTCTGCATGCAAAACATCTTGCGGTGTTGCAAACCAGCAGTGCGAGAAGTGCATGAGCGAAAAGTAATTTCATCTAATGTATCTAAGATCATTTTGTTTTAGGTGCAGATTATGCCGTTTATCCGAAAAGGCGTAAACGGCATTTATTTTTGTAATATTTTGAACTGAAAGATAGGTTTTTTATGATACATTGCTATAAACTAAACGGATACAATATTGTTCTTGACGTTTTCAGCGGAAGCGTCCATGCTGTTGACGAGGTCGCTTTCGATGCGATCGAGATGTATGAAAACAACGACAGAGAAACTATTATAACACAGCTTCTTGAAAAATACAGCGGCTATGAGGACGTTACAAGAGAAGAACTCTCAAGCCTTTTGGACGATATCGAACAGCTTAAAGAAGATGGACAGCTTTTTGCCCCCGATGTTTACGAGGGAAAGGCTTTCGACCTCAAAAAAAGAAACACCGTCATAAAAGCTCTCTGCCTTCATGTTGCTCACACCTGCAACCTCAACTGTGAATACTGTTTTGCAAGTCAGGGAAAATATCACGGCGACAGAGCCTTGATGCCGCTTGAAGTCGGAAAAAGAGCGCTGGATTTTCTCGTTGAAAATTCGGGAACAAGAACTAACCTGGAGGTCGACTTCTTCGGCGGCGAACCTTTGATGAACTGGGAGGTCGTTAAGGATATCGTCAGATACGGAAGGGAACTTGAGAAAAAACATAACAAGCATTTCAGATTTACTCTGACAACCAACGGCGTTTTGCTCAATGACGACGTTATCGACTTTGCAAACAAAGAAATGCACAACGTTGTGCTGAGCCTGGACGGCAGACGCGAAGTACACGACAGACTGAGAAAAACTGTCACCGGAAAAGGCAGCTATGACGTTATCGTTCCGAAATTTCAGCATTTTATCGAACGCCGGGGCGACAGAGGTTATTATATGAGAGGAACATTCACTCACAATAACGTCGACTTTACAAACGATATTTTTCACATGGCTGATCTGGGCTTTAAGGAGCTTTCTATGGAACCCGTTGTCTGTAAGCCCGATGATCCTTACGCTTTGACCGAGGAGGATCTGCCCGTACTCTTCGAACAGTACGAGATACTATCAAAGGAAATGCTGAAAAGAGATAAACAAGGCAAAGGCTTCACCTTTTATCACTATATGATCGATTTGGAATCGGGTCCGTGTATTTACAAAAGAATTTCGGGCTGCGGCTCCGGAACCGAATACATGGCTGTCACTCCTTGGGGCGAGCTGTTTCCGTGCCACCAATTTGTCGGTGATGAAAAATACAGTCTTGGCAACATTTGGGACGGCGTTCTCAACAAAGAAGCTCAGAATGAATTCAAGCTTTGCAATGCGTATGCAAGAGAAGAATGCAGGGACTGTTGGGCAAAGCTTTACTGCAGCGGCGGCTGCGCGGCTAACTCTTATCATGCCACAGGTTCGATAACCGGTGTTTACGAGTATGGCTGCAAGCTGTTCAAAAAGCGTATGGAATGCGCCGTCATGATGCAGGTCGCAAAGAGCTTGGACGAATAAAAATTATCGGCGATGCGACGTCCATTAAAGTTTTGATCAAACTTTTTCAAAAGTTTGCGGTTTCCAAAGGCAGAGCCTTTGGTCGCTGACGGAACAAATTATTTGCAAAAAACAAACTACCCTCAGCGAAACAAAACAAACTCCCTGTAAAAAAAATTAAAACAACCCCGCTTCAAAAATAAAATCTCTCGTTAAAAGCCAAAGCAGGCAAGAGAGAAGCGAATTGCCGACCCGAGAAAGAAAAACACCAAGTATTAATACTTGTGAGAATAATATTCGAAAGGAAGTTAAACCATGAAAGAAGTATCAAATTTAATTGACTATCGCTCCGATATAAAGGTAGTTGACGCAACCTTGCGTGACGGCGGTCTTGTAAACGATTTTTATTTTTCGGACGAATTTGTAAAGGATCTTTACAAAACAAATCTGAAAGCCGGAGTTGACTACATGGAGTTCGGTTACAAAGCGTCAAAGGAGCTTTTCGATGTCAACAAATTCGGAAAATGGAAATTCTGCAACGAGGACGACATCAGAGCCGTTGTAGGCGACAACAACACCAATCTTAAAATAGCAGTTATGGCAGATGTGGGAAGATGTGACTACAAAAAAGATATCATCGACAAAAAAGACAGCGCAATAGATCTTATCCGTGTGGCTACCTATATTCACACTATCCCCGAAGCAGTTGATATGATCGAGGACGCATACAAAAAGGGTTATCAGACAAGCTGCAACATAATGGCTATCTCAAATGCACGTGAGAGCGAGCTTAGCGCTGCGCTTGATATTTTGGGAAAAACACCTGTTGATGTTTTCTATGTTGTTGACAGCTTTGGTTCGCTTTATCCCGAGCAGATTGCAAGACTGGACGATCTTTACCTCAATTTTGCAGCCAAGTACGGCAAAAAGGTAGGTATTCATGCCCACAACAATTTGCAGCTTGCTTTTGCAAACACCGTTGAATCTGTCGGAGTAGGCGTTGACTGGCTTGACGCAACCTATTCGTCAATGGGAAGAGGCGCCGGAAACTGCGCTATGGAGCTTTTGCTGGGATTCCTTCGCAACCCCAAATATGATGTTTACCCTGTTTTGAAGTTTATCGAAAAACATATCACAAAGCTGCGTCAAGAGGGCGTTGTTTGGGGTTATGACGTTCAGTATCTGCTCACGGGCATTCTGAATCAGCACCCGAGAACCGCAATTCAGTTTACAAAAGAAGGAAGAAACGATTTCTCCGAGTTCTATAAAGAGATCACCTCTGAGGATTGATAATTTTTCGATCATATCCTTTGTTTTGGTTTGACCCGTGGTTTATTCTGTGTGTTTTTTTTTAGTAATTGACTGCAGCTTCAAAACTTTTGTCGATCGATCCAAACTATCGATCCTGTTTAACTTTATTGGGTTCGCCCATACCCGGCAGATTGTCAAGTCAAGTGCAACACTTTTTGGAAAGGAAATCCAAAGGAGAAAGATATCCTAAACATTTACGCGGACGATTATTAATAATATCAACCACGCTAGCTAATTCTTCATCGGTAATACTGTGGAAATCACAACCTTTGGGGAAGAAAAATCTAATCATATCATTGGTACTTTCATTTAATCCACGTTGCCAAGGAGAATGAGGATCAGCAAAGTACACAGTAGCACCTGTGTCTTTTTCTATACCTTTGTAATAAAAAAACTCAGTGTCTCAATCAAAAGTAATCGTTTCAACAGGAATATCAATACCAGATAGTTTAATTGCATTTTTAATAGCTTTTCTAACATTTGATGGTACACGATTTTCCGATCAGTAAGCCAATAACAGTTTACTCTGTCGGTCTACCAACGTCACTATGCATCCCTTTCCGACTGCTCCACTTACTGTATCGCCCTCAAAATCACCTAAACGAGCTTTGTCTTCACACACCTGAGGGCGTTCGTGGATTGTGTGTTCGGGTTCAAACCTATTCTTCTTACTTTTTCTACTGTATTTGCGATAACCTCTTCGCCTTAAATATGCTTTAGCTGTTACGCCATTGAGCTTTTTGTTGTATATAGCACGATAAATTGTAGAAACTGAAATATCAAAACCCTCATTAGAAGCTTTTACAGCAATTGTTTTCGGTGACCAGTACTTCAATAAACAAGCTATAATAGACTGTTTCAGCGAAACAGTTTTTTCAACCTTACATTTACGACGACATTTTTTCCTTCGACTAATGTATAGCGTTGTTGCTCTCCATGGATGATATCTGTTTGCTTTTGTTGAGTAATTCCTTTTTATCTCTCGGCTAATACTTGACACATTTCGTCCTAGTTCTTTAGCTATTTGACGATAACTTTTTCCTTCCTTTATTTTTTCTGCTAGACTTTCTCTCTCTGATAGTGTAAAATGGTTATAGGACTTCATGGTAACCTCCGTGTTATGTTTTTGTGGTTATTAACATTTTACACTATGGTTCCCTTGAAGTCTATACTTTTTTTAGTGTTGCACTTACAATTATAATCTGCCCTATCAGCAGTATTGTTTCCGGATCGTCGATAGGCTGAAAATACTCGTATCGAAGATTGCCGTCCTCGTTTCTGATCTTTTCGACCGTTCCGCTTTTTATCATTTCTTCGGCGAATTTACGGGCGCTGCCGTTTTTGCCGGTGTAATAGATGTTGACCGTTATGCTCATCTTTTGCACCTTCTCTCTGTGTCTATATAGACTTTCCGGCAATGTACGCCTCGTCCATCGCCTTTGTTCCTTCTACTTCGCCTTTTTGCCATACTCCTTCGCCATAGATTATACCGGCGATCTCGTTTCCAAGCTCCCGGAATATCTTTGTCAATTCTTCACCGACAAGAGAAAGTCCTGCCTTCTCATCATGACCTGTGATAATAAAATACACATCATGACCTCCGAGATCTTTCCATTTTGGTAAAAAACGGTCAATGGTATTTTTCAGCATACCGTTCATTGTCATAAAATAGGTTGGAGTTGATATAACGATAACATCAGCAGCCTGCATTTTTTCCAGAATATCCGACATATCGTCACGAAGTATGCACTCTCCGCTTTTGAAACAGGCATAACAAGCTCTGCAAAAACCGATCTTTTTATCGTATAAATAAATCTGTTCTACATTATGCCCCGATTCCTTTGCCCCCTGCATAAAGCGGTGGCAGAGAATATCGGAATTCCCCTGTTTTCTCGGACTTGCCGAGATAATAAGCACATTTTTCATTTACAAACTCCTCCCCAGCTTGTATGCGTCATTCGGGTACCTGCTTCTGCTTGTCATCGACGGTGTACCGCAGCCAAGCCCGAG
>CACYDY010000068.1 GCA_902773245.1 uncultured Ruminococcus sp. | reverse complement strand
TCACTTTGTATTTTGACAACAAATTCTGAAAAGACCGCCCATACGCAGCTCGGGCGTTAAGCTTTATCAAAGTTTTTTGCGTGCGTCAGAGTTATCTTGTAACTCTGTTCTGATATACCCAACACATCATAAAAATAATTGCAGTACATAAAAATGTGCTGCAATTGTTTTTTTTGCCGTTAAGGAACCACTGATTAAATTTTAGAGCCTGTTTAAAATCCGAGATATACAGATTTTTGAGTATAATTTTTCTGATAACAAGGAAAAGGACACAAACATACTGTCGTATGTCAAGTGAAACAATATCACTCTTTTTTCACTGCATCTATAACTGTAACAGTTTTATCTGCAACAGTAAAATGTATGTCATAGCCGCCGTAAACAAATCCGTAAACCCGATTTGAATCCGTTTGATAACCCGGTCGGGGATCATTGGACAAAACCTCTTTCAATGCAAGCAGCTGTTCATCACCAAACAGATAAGCTGCTTCTTCGGGGATTTTCACTTCAAAAGTTTCCTGTTTCTCGGGACTGTAGATTTTCGAGTAAGCATCGGTCACACTGTCTGCAAAAGGCAGGTACGGCTTGATGTCAAGAATTTCCGTTCCGCTTTTTAAATCCGCACCCGCAACAGTCAGAACAATGTCACCTGTTTCGGTCTTTTCTATTGAAACGAATTTCACACGGGTCAGACCTATCGGATTTGGACGATTTGGCGATCTGGTTGCAAAAACTCCCATTCGTTTGTTTCCGCCGAGTTTTGGCGGCCGAACTGTGGGCGACCACTCTCTTCGCCCCATAGGCTCAAACACCCAAAGAAGCCAAAGATAATTAAAGCTCTCGATACCTCGAAATGCGTCAATATTTCGGTACGGTTCTTCCATGAAGATCCTTGAGATAAGATGTTCTGCCATTCCGCTTTGACGGGGAAGTCCGAATTTTGTGGGAAAATCATTATAAATACGTGCTATGGGGTAATATTCCATAAGTAGTTCTCGTTTCTAAAAAAATTATTCTCAGACAGAATTACAAAACGTAGCAATCATATCTGATAGCCTTGCCTTTTATTGAGTAGCTCGGCTTTCTTTCGGCTAAAACACGCCCTTTGAGCGGTCTTTTGACAATTATTTTCTTCGGCTGAGCCAGATTTGCCGCATTGAAAAGCTTCTCCTCTTCAACGCACGGCTGCTCAAGCTTTTGTATGAGCTGAAGCTTTTTATTTATCAATCCGCTTTTCTGTCTTGCGGGAAACATCGGATCAAGATAGATCAAATCGGGCGAAACGTCAAGCTTTGGCATAAGATCTATGCTGTTGCCTTCGATCAAATGCATACGTTCCATAATATCGGCAAGCTGCGGATTTTGTTTTGCTCTCTTAATTGCGTCTTTTAAAAGCTCGGCTATTACGGCATTCTGTTCAAACATTATCACATTATATCCGTAGGCGGCAAGAAGAATGGAATCTTCTCCCATTCCGGCAGTTGCGTCTACCGCCGTTTTCCGGTCAAGCTTTGTTTTCGCCGCATGAATAAGCATTTCATGCCGGACTCGTCCTTTGGTAAGCCGATAGAGCATTTGTTCAAAATCTCCTCTGTAGCTCAGACCGTATCCCATAAGAGTAATTCCCGAGCTGTCTGTCATTAATGTCAATTCGCTGCCTTTTTCATCGGACAGCGGAACACCTATTCTGTTTGCAAGGGCAGAAGCCTCTTCTTTGTCAGCTCCTGCTCCCATACATACCACTAAATTGGACGGACTGTTCATCGGAGATTTCCTTTCTTTGCTGTTATACTCGTAATCAAAAACATTTAGCAATATTTTTACCCTTTGCAAGGGGCTGAACGCAAGAGTATTTCGCCGTCTGCGGACGGCGAACAAAGGCTCTGCCTTTGGAAACCGCAAACTTTTGAAAAAGTTTGATCAAAACTCTAATATGATAAATCTTTTAGATTTCGAGTATAGCTGTTTGATAATTACATAAACAACAACGTTATTTTACTTGTCGGCAATCGCTTTCTTTGGCTTCTCCTTTTTTATTCCGAGAACACACCAGCGTATGATCGGTATTCTTGATATTATCTCATACATCAAGAGGCCTCCGAAGTATGCTGCGATCAAAACTATTAAATAACACAATATTGCAGGTGTCTGTGAGTATTTGTTCAAAAGGTATGCCGCCGCAGACATTGTCAGATAGTGGAAAACATACAGGCCAAAGCTTCGTTGTGACATGAAAGAGCTT
Source organism: uncultured Ruminococcus sp. (assembly GCA_902773245.1). GTDB lineage: Bacteria > Bacillota > Clostridia > Oscillospirales > Acutalibacteraceae > RUG592. The sequence continues at coordinate 3,068 of CACYDY010000068.1, read as the reverse complement.
ACCTTTGTCGTCTTGTTTCCGTATGATTTTGCCATTGCAAATATTGCAAGACACATAATATAAGCATAAGCAACCGTAATAACTCCGTTCAGCACAGGCGGCTCGGCATAGTTTTTTCCGAAATTAAGAACAAGATTAACTGCTCCGAGAATGACCGCCGCTGCGGAAAGAATAAATCTGATCTTGACGATTCTGTCTATCACCTCTTCGTGAGCAAACACAAAGTATCCGAGGAAGAATCCCATGCCGTAAAAACCGAATCTGTAAACCGTTATTACCGGTGCATTGAGAACAAGTCCCGACAGATAGACGGGGATTATCAACAGAAGAACAACTGCAATGTTTGCCTTTGAGCAAAGAGAATAGAGCTTTCCTTTTTCAAATTTTTTGATAAATGCAAGTATCATTGAGAACAGCCACAAAAGCTGAGCAAACCAAAGCACACCTATTCCCGACATTGTCATTATAAAATACATAACAACTTTAGGTATATTGTCGGGCATCTGCTCAAAAGCATTGCTGATCTGCATGCTTATATAACCCTGCGCCCAGCCAAGCACAAAGACACCGATTGTTGAGGGAACAAGAAGCTTTCGTGATCTTGAACGAATAAACTCTTTAACCGTGTGCTTTTCAAGAAACAATCTTGAAGATATGCCCGCTACGATAAACAGCAGCAGCATAAACCACGGATACAAAATATACAACACTGCGTCCTGATACTGTTTTTCCTGAAAAGGTCCCACTACGCCGAATGTGGCTACTCCGTTGTAAATATAGATAACATGATAGAATACAACCAAAGCAACCGTTATCCATCTGATATTATCCAAATAATGTCTTCTCATGTCAAAACCACCTTTCGTAATTATTCGATATATTAAACTACACTATCAATTCAAGCTCTTTTTTGGCTTCTTCATTGCCCTGTTCGGCTGCCTTTTTAAGCCATTTTACAGCTTCGTCAACATCTTTTTTTACGCCTTTTTTGTAATAATAGCATATTCCAAGCTGCTTTTGAGCTTCCGCATCACCTTGATTTGCCGCAAGCTTGTACCATTTTACCGCTTCTTTATAATCTATAAACAGACCGTTTTTTACGCAGCCGTAATAATAACAGTTTCCCAAATTCTTCTGAGCAGCCAAGTTCCCCTGCATAGCTGCCTGTGTGAACCATTTTGCCGCTTGTTCATAGTCAACGTTTGTACCATATCCGTTGAAAAAGCAAACTCCAAGATTGTTGGCAGCTTCGGGATGCAGCCTGTCGGCAGCTTTTTTGAACCAGTCTATGGCGGATTCATAGCTTTTATCAAAACCGACCCCGGTAAAATAACAATCGCCAAGCTTAAACATAGCTTTTGCATTATTGTTCGCCGCCGCAGCTTGATAGCAAAGCACTGCCTTGTCGAGATCTTTCTTCACGCCATTTCCGAAGCGATAGTTTTCACCGATTTCCACAAGAGAATCCGAGCCAAGCGAGCTGATTTTTTTGATAGCTTCTTCACTGCCTTGTTTTGCGGCAAGAATATACCATTTATCTGCTTCATTGATATCTTTTTTTACGTCGTGATAATAATTGCCCAAGCTTTCCATAGCTTTCATACTGCCTTGCTCAGCCGCCATTTTGTAGTATTCTGCGGCTTTCTCATAGCTTTTTTCCACACCAAAGCCTTTGCTGTAAAGCATCGCAAGATTATACTGCGCCGAAACATTTCCGTTGTCTGCCGCTTGCTTGTAGTATTTGACAGCCTCGCTGTAGCTTTGGGCAACACCTCTGCCGTAGTAATAACAAAAAGCAAGCTTACTTTGAGCTTGTGCATCTCCTTGATCTGCAGCCATTTTGTAGTATTTAAATGCTTCTTCGTAATTCTTTTCCAAACCTGTTCCGCCAAAACAGCAGCTTGCATAGTTATACTGCGCCGATGCACACCCAAGATCCGCCGACAGTTTGTAAAATCTTACCGCTTTGACAATGTCTTTTTTCACGCCATGACCCGCTTCAAAACAGCAGCCTAAACAAGCCAATGCGTATGGGTTGTTCTGCTTCGCAGAAAGCATATAATATTTTACAGCTTTATAGTAATCTATTTTAACACCTAAGCCTAAATAATAACAGTTGCCGAGTTTGTTTTGCGCTATGTCGTTTCCTTGATTTGCCGCAAGAGTAAAGTATTCTACGGCTTTATTGTAATCCTTTTCAACACCGTTGCCAAAATAATAACATTCGCCAAGCAATCTTTGCGTTTCCGATTTTCCTTTCTTCTCGGCTAATTTAAAATACTTCACAGCTTCGTTATAGTTTCGGGCTGTGCCGTCTGCAAAATAATAACAGCATGCCAAATAGTGCCAAGCTTCCTCATAGCCCTGATCGGACAATTCTTTGAACAGTTTAAAGGCTTTTTCGGGATTTTTTGCCGTACCTTTTCCGCTGTAATAACAGTATGCTGTATTATACTTTCCGTCATTATGTCCCTTTTCGGCAGATTTTTTGTAGTATTCGAAAGCTTTTTCATAATTTTGTTCAGTGCCTAACCCATAGTAAAAGCATTCACCCAAAACATTATACGCTTTGTCATATCCCTTTTGAGCCGACATGGAGAAAAGCCTTACTGCTTCGTTGTAATCCTGAGCAACTCCGTCGCCGTAATAATAATGCTGTCCGAGATTATTCATCGCCTTTTCATCGCCGAGTTCGACAGCTTTTTTGTAGTATTTCAGCGCTTTATCGATATCCTTGGGCATTCCCTCGCCGTTACTTGCGCTTACTCCCAGGTTGTTGTATGCGCTCGCATAGCCCTGATTTGCTGCAAGAGTAAAATATTTGTTTGCTGTTTCAAAGCTTTGGGCAGCTCCCTCTCCTTTGCAGTAGCACATTCCCAGGCTGTTTAGGGAAGGGGCGTGGCCTTGTTCGGCTCCGATCTTGTATAATTTGAAAGCTTCGTCATAATTCTTGTTTTTCTTATACTTTTCGGCAGCTTGATAAATTTCTTCAACGCTCATCTCGCTTAAAGGCTTCAAAGTATGAGCAAGCGTTGGTTGTGAATTCGTTTCTGTTCGTGTATTTTTGA